>LVAZ01000013.1 GCA_001603055.1 Victivallales bacterium Lenti_02 | reverse complement strand
GGCGCACCAGCGCCAAGGCGGAGAAGGACGGCAAGGACGATTTGGCTTTCGGTCTGCAGATGGCCCTGCGGAAAATCGAGTGCTCGTTGCGCCGCCAGATGGCCGTCGCGCTGGTGGCGAAAAGCAAAGAGTTCCTGAAAAAGGAGTACCTCCTGGATGTTGGGGAATAACGAGGAGATTCTTGGCGTCGACCTCGGCGACATGTTTGCTCGGATGACGAGCGATCTGCCGTGGGAAAGTCTCCAGGCCTATGTTCAGGCGAACAGTCAGGTTCTGAAGGCTTGCACGGCCGGTGGTCACCGCCTGAATCCAAAACAGCGCACGCGGGTCGAGAAAATCGTTGCCCGCGAGGCGGAGCGTACCTGCTATTCCCAGGCCATGTGCAGCGGGGTCTTTGCCGTCTGGTATCCGACCCACACCGAGTTGCACAAGGCTTTGGAGGATCATTTCCACTCCGACGAGTACAAGGCCTACCGCGAGGAGCAGAAGCTCGGCGAGGACGACTATGTGCTTGCCGCCGAGAAGTTCCAGGCCCTGTTCACGATCGAGGATCTGGACAAGTGGCGGATTCTGCTCTGCTTCAGCCCGCTGAAGTTCACCAAGGAGCAGGCGGACTGCATTCTCAAGGATAGCCAGGGCAACTCCGAGCTGCTGGACCGGATCAACGCTCTCGAAACCGAGCTGGCGGAGCTGCGCAAGCGCGACGCCCAGCGGCAGGGCGAGGCGGACCGGGCCGTCGAGGATGCGCGCCAGCGCATGGCCGAGGCGAACGACATCCGCCGCGAAGTCCGCGACATTCGCAGCGAGAACGAGACTCTGACCAAGAAAGTCGATGCCGCCCAGGCCGAGAACCGCCGCCTCCGCCAGCAGAACGAAGAGGTGGAGAAGCACAGCCGGAATCTGGAGAAGAACTTCGAGGCCGAGCTGGAGAAGCAGGCCGGTCGTCTGCGGGTCGATCTGGCCCGGGTGCAGAAGGAACTGGCCGACTGGCAGAGCAAGTACCAGGAGCAGGTGGTGACCAACCGCCGGCTCGAGGAAGGCATCGCCACGGCCAAGAAGGAACTGCTCTTCGCCGAGCGGCGCTCCGAGCAGTCCGAGGCCGAGGCCGAGCGGCTCACCTCCTTCGCCGACCTGATTCTGGGACGGATCGACTGGCCGAAGGTCGGAGCCCAGATGAAGCTGACGCCGATCATGCGCCGTCAGTTCAACAGCCTCGTCCGCAAGCTGGACTACGAGGAGAACAACACGCTCACCATCGAGGCGACCCTGCCGAATTTCTGGGATGGCCTCATGGGGCTGGAGCGCGAGCTGATCAGCCGGATTGCCCAGAGCAACACGCTGGAAGTGGCCAACGGCGATGTCGAGGAGTTCTGGCGCACCCTGACCGACGCCTTCGGCGATGTGCGCATCAGCCTGGAAGCCCGACTCGTCCTGCTGACCATGCTCCAGGAAATCTTCTACCAGGTGCTGGAGATGGAGGACCTCGAAGAGGGCGTCCTCCCCCTCAAGTAGCTCCGTTCCCGAACCATCCGAACCGGACGGCATCGCCAGATGCCGCCCGGTTTTTCTTTTGGGGCCAGCCGCGCCGCCTGGGCTAGATGACGAAGTTGCCTTCCCAGGGGTCTTTCCCGGCGTAGACCTGGGTCTGGCGCGGCACGACGAAGACGTTTTCGGCCGGGGCGACCGGGTCCTGGTCGTAGACTTCATGGGAGAGATGAACCTGGACGATGCGCTGGAAGCGGTCGATCAGGTCCACCTTCACGACCGGTCCGGCGGTCAGCACCCGATGCACCTTGGCCGCCAGGGCGGGCTCGCCGGCGGGATTCCGGCGTATGGTCAGTTCGTGGGGCCGCACCAGCAGGCGGGCCTCGGTCTCGCCGCCGTTGTCCGGGGTGGCGGTGAAATTGGCCAGTCCGGCCTCGATGCGGCCGTGGAACACGTTCACGTCGCCGAGGAATTGCATGACGAACTCGCTGGCGGGCCGATGGAAGACCGTGTCGGGGGTGCCGACCTGCTCGATGCGGCCCTGGTTCATGACCACGACCCGGTCGGCCACTTCGAGGGCCTCCTCCTGGTCGTGGGTGACGAAGATGCTGGTGATGTGGAGCCGGTTGTGCAGATCGCGCAGCCAGCGGCGCAGTTCGGCGCGGACCTTGGCGTCGAGTGCTCCGAAGGGTTCGTCGAGCAGGAGAACCTGGGGTTGGATGGCGAGGGCGCGGGCCAGGGCGACGCGCTGGCGCTGGCCGCCGGAAAGCTGCGACGGCAGGCGCTGGGCCATGGTGTCGAGCTGCACCAGCCGCAGCAGTTCGTGGACCCGGTCGGCAATCTCGTGCCGGGACGGCCGTTCGGCGCGTTTTTTCACCCGCAGACCGAAGGCGACGTTCTCGAACACGGTCAGGTGCCGGAACAGGGCATAGTGCTGGAACACGAAGCCCACCTGCCGCCGGCCCACCGGGGTATTCGCGACTTCCTGGCCGTCGAACAGAATCCGGCAGCCGGGATCGGGGTCCGGCGCCTCCAGCCCCGCGACCAGCCGGAGGAGCGTGGTCTTGCCGGAGCCCGAGGGGCCGAGGAGGGCGGTCAGCTCGCCGTCGGGGAAGGTAATGCTGACGTGGTCCAGAGCCCGGAAGGCGCCGAAGGATTTGCTGACATTGGTGATTTCGATGCTCATGATGGGGTTCCGGTGCCTCGGGCGGCGCGTTGCTCCTGCCATTCCACCAGACTCTTGAGCACCAGAGTGACCAAGGCCAGGGCGGCGAGCAGCGAGGCGATGGCGAAGGCGGCCGCGAAGTTGTATTCGTTGTAGAGAATCTCGACGTGGAGGGGCATGGTGTTGGTCAGCCCCCGGATATGTCCGGAAACCACGGAGACCGCGCCGAATTCGCCCATGGCGCGGGCGTTGCAGAGGATGACGCCGTAGAGCAGGGCCCATTTGATGTTGGGCAGGGTGACCCGGAAGAAGGTCTGCCAGCCGCTGGCCCCGAGCACGGCGGCGGAGAGTTCCTCGTCGCTGCCCTGGGCCTGCATCAGCGGGATGAGTTCGCGGGCCACGAAGGGAACCGTGACGAAGACGGTGGCGAGCACGATGCCGGGCGTGGCGAAAATGATCCGGAGGTTGTGCGCCGCCAGCCACCCGCCCAGGAATCTGCGGGCACCGAAGAGAATGACGAAAAGGAGTCCGGCAATCACCGGCGACACCGCGAAGGGCAGGTCGATCAGGGTAATCAGCAGATTCTTGCCGCAGAAGTCGAACTTGGCGATGGCCCAGGCTGCCGCCAGGCCGAACAGGGTGTTCAGCGGCACGGCGATGGCGGTTGCCAGGAGGGTCAAACGGATCGCGGCCTGCGCGTCCGGCTCGCTGAACGCGGCCAGATAGACCTTCACCCCATGGCTGAAGGCGAGGCTGAAAACCAGCACCAGCGGCAGCACCAGCACCAGCAGGACGAAGAGCGCGGCGGTGCCGATGAGCAGGGCGCGCACCAGCGGCGGTTCCGCCGAGGCGGCGCGGACGGTTGGGCGAACAGTTCTGGCAACAATCCCGGCCATGGGCGGTCTCCTTAGTGGCGGCGGCTCCATGCCTGCAAGCCGTTGATGGTCAGGAGGAGCAGGAACGAAGCAACGAGCATGACGACACCGATGGCCGCAGCCCCGAGGAAGTCAAACTGCTCCAGTTTGATGACGACCAGCAGGGGGGCGATTTCGGTTTTCATGGGCAGGTTGCCGGCGATGAAGTAGACCGAGCCGAATTCGCCGATGGCGCGGGCGAAGGCCAGGGTGAAACCGGTCAGGACCGCCGGGAGGACCGAGGGTAGAATCACCCGCCGGAAGGTGGCCAGACGGCTGGCGCCCAGGCTGGCGGCCGCCTCCTCCAGTTCCACCTCGAGATCGGCCAGGGCCGGCTGCACGGTCCGCACCACGAACGGCAGGCCGATGAGGGTGAGGGCCAGGACGATGCCGAGGGGGGTGTAGGACACGCGGATGCCCAGCGGTTCCAGCCAGCGTCCGATCCAGCCGGTGGAGGCGTAGAGAGTGGTCAGGGCGATGCCGGACACGGCGGTGGGCAGGGCGAAGGGCAGGTCCACCAGCGCGTCCATGAGTCGGCGGCCGGGAAAGCGGTAGCGCACCAGGACCCAGGCGACGACGAACCCGAACAGCGCGTTGAGCGACGCGGCGGCGAGGGCGGTGCCGAAACTGAGCCGGTAGGCCGCCAGCACGCGCGGATCGAGCAGGGCCTTGCGGGCGAATTCGCTCCAGCTCATCCGGGCGGTCGCCAGGAAGAGTCCGGCCAGAGGGAGAAGCACCAGCAGGCTGGTGTAGGCGAGGGTGAAGCCCATGGTCAGGCCAAAGCCGGGAAGAACCCGGCGGATGGGTCGTCGTTGGCGCATGTATACTCCGTTCAGGGCCGGTAGATGCGGTCGAACTCGCCGCCGTCGATGAAATGCACGCGGTTGGCTTCCGGCCAGCCGCCGAAGACGTCGCCGATGGTGAACAGCTCGATTTTCGGGAACTGGTCCTGGTACTTGGCGGCGGCTTCGGGAGAGGAGGGCCGGTAGTAGTGTTTGCCGGCCAGGTTCTGTCCCTCGGGGGAGTACAGATATTCGAGATAGGCCTGCGCCACCGCCCGCGTGCCCTTGCGATCCACGTTCCGGTCGACCAGCGCCACCACCGTTTCGGCCACGATGCTGATTTCCGGGATCACGATCTCCACGCCGTCGGCCGCCAGCTTGTTCTGGCTCAACAGCAGCTCGTTCTCCCAGTTGATGAGCACATCGCCGAGCCGCCGCTGGACGAAGGTGTTGGTGGCGCCCCGGGCACCGCTGTCCAGCACGGGGACGTTCTTGTAGACCCTGGTCACGAACTCGCGGGCCTTGGCCTGGGCGGCGGCGACCTCGGCGGTGGCGTCCGGGTCGCGCAGTTTGGCCACGTACTCCGGACCCAGCTCGCGGCGCAGCGCGTAGCCCCAGAGGGCCAGATAGTTCCAGCGGGCGACCCCGGAGGTCTTCGGGTTCGGGGTGATGACCTTCACGTCGGGGCGGGCCAAGTCATCCCAGGAACGGATGTTCTTGGGATTGCCCTTGCGCACCAGCAGGGCCAGGGTCGAGGTGTAGGGGGCGCTTTTCCGGGGCAGGCGCTCCTGCCAGTTCTTCGGCAGGCGGCCGCTGTGCTCGGCGATGGCGTCGATGTCCTGCGCCAGGGCCAGCGTCACCACATCCGCCTCCAGCCCCTCGATCACCGCCCGGGCCTGGCTGCCGGAACCGCCGTGCGATTGGCGGACGACCACGGTCTGCCCGGTCTTGCCCTGCCAGTGGCGGGCGAAGGCCTCGTTGAAGTCGCGGTACAGCTCCCGGGTGGGATCGTAGGAGACATTGAGCAGCTCGACCGTCTGGCCGCTCAGGGCGGGAAGCAGGCTTGCGAAAGCCAACGCGAGAGCCGGCAGCAGACGGCGGGAGAATGGTTCGATTCGCATCATTGAATTCTTTCTCTTGAATTAAGCACGACTTTATAGGTAGTTGTTTTGGGAACCCGAAAAACCGGTTTTCCCGGTGGGTTTCCGCTAGATGCCGTCGCCGTCGCGGAAGGCGGCGGCGGCCAGGTCCGAGTCGGTGACCGGGGGAGTGTGGCGGAGATCTTCCAGGGTGAGCGAGTCGAGCATGCGGGCCGCGTGGTTTCTCGCATCGAGGAAGACCCGGCGGAAACGGCAGACCTTTTCCTGGCTGCACGGTTCGTAGTGGGTGACGCTGACGCAGGCGACGGGGGCCAGCACCCC
>LVAZ01000189.1 GCA_001603055.1 Victivallales bacterium Lenti_02 | reverse complement strand
GGCCGCCATCCGCCAGGCCTACGAGCAGCTCACCCCCCGCGAGCGCGAGGTCTGCCAACTGGTCGCCACCGGCCTGCTCAACAAACAGGTGGCCTACGAGCTGGGGGTGACGGAAAAGACTGTCAAGGTCCACCGCGCCCGGGTCATGCAGAAAATGGGTGTGGAGTCCCTGGCCGAGCTGGTACATCTGGTGGAACGGCTCGGGCTGGGACTCGCTCTGATCGAGGATTCGCAGAATGCTTGAATTCGACTCCGTAGGCAAGGTGTTTCGCGGCGGCGGGCAGACGGTCTGCGCCCTCGACCAGATCTCCTTCCGGGTTGCCGCCGGGGAATTCACGACGGTGCGCGGCCCCAGCGGCTGCGGCAAAAGCACCCTGCTGCTGGTGGCGGGCGGCCTGCTCCATCCCGGCGCGGGAACCGTGCGGGTGGCCGGCATCGACCCCTATGCACTGAGCGCCGCGCAACGGGCCGCGTTCCGCGCGGAGACCATCGGCTTCGTCTTCCAGCAGTTCCACCTGCTGCCCTATCTCACCGTGCTGGACAACGTGCTGGCGCCCACGGTCGCCCGCAAACTGCCCGGCGCGCGGGACAAGGCGAACCGTCTGCTCGAACGTTTCGGGCTCGCCGAACGGGCCACCCATCTGCCCGGCGAACTGAGCACCGGCGAAAAGCAGCGCACCGCCCTCGCCCGCGCCCTGCTCGGCGATCCCAGGCTCCTGCTGGCCGACGAGCCGACCGGGAATCTGGACGAGGAGAACGGGGAACTCGTCCTCCAGGCCCTGGCCGATTTCGCCGCCGGCGGCGGCTGCGTCCTCATGGTGACCCATGATTCCCAGGCCGCCACCAAGGCCAGCCACACCCTGCGCCTGCGCGCGGGGCGGCTGGTCGAGGAACCGTAGACGGCGGCTACTTGCCGGACTCTTCGAGCAGGTTGACCGTTTCCACCCGCCCGCCGGGCCCCAGGCGCAGGCTGGCAATCTCCCAGGGACCGAGGCGCAGTTCGCGGTCGATGCCCAGACCGGGCACACGCAGGCGGCAGGACGCCCCCTGGTCGGCGGCGGCGAACAGCCGGGCAATCCAGCCGTCGCCGTTCTCGGCCTGTTTGAGGGCGGTCAGCAACACCGTCGAATCGCCGTCGAGCGACACGGCGGGCGGCAGGGGCTTCCCGCCGCCGTTGGGGAAGAAGGACAGGGCGAAGGGGGATTCGTTGGCGGCCAGCGCCTCGCGGTCGATGCAGGCCAGCCGCTCGCCGGCGGCACCGGCGTTCAGCCAGAACCGGAAGACGCGCTCGCCCTGGTCGATGCGGGGCAGGAAACGGTCCTGGGGCACCACCGGGCGGTCCTTGATGGGATGCCCCGAGTAGGCGGGCGAGCGGAGCAGGGTCAGCCGCAGCTCGTGGTCGGCGAAATCGGCGGCGTAGGTGCCCTCGGTGATGCAGGTCAGGGCGCGGTCCTCGCCGGTGCCCACGACGGCCAGCCATTTCTGGGCCACGGCCTCGTTGCCGTTGCTCGGGAGTTCCTGCCGACCATAGGCCACCTGCCCGTGCAGGGTGCCGGAAAAGGCGACGGGTATGGCGAGCTTGAGCAGTTTGCCCTTCTCGTTCCAGAACACCCGCGCTTCGAGGCCCAGCTCCGTCCCCGCCTTCGGCAGGAAATAGGTGAGGACCAGGCGCGACACGCCGTACTCGAAAACCGCCTCGACCACGCTGCGCACCGGGCCGTCCTCGATCACCCGCACGGCGGGGGGAACCGCCGTCGCGCGCAGGCCACTGACCCGCGCGGCCTCGCTCGGGCTGGCCAGGGTGAAGGCTCCGGCCACCTGGCGGAACGCGATGGTGCCCATCTCCCAGGGATCGTCGCTGTCGGCGATCACCAGGGGCCGGAACGCCTCACCGGCGAGCTGTTCGGCCCCGGCCACCCGCCAACTGGCCAGCAGGCCGCTCACGGTGCTGATTTCCGCCTCGACTTCGGCGGTCCGGAAACGGATGCGGTCGCCCTCGGCACGCAGCTCGGGGCGGGGCCGCTCGGGCACGCGGGCGAGACGGCAGTCGAAGCGGTTCATGCCCGGCGCCAGTTCGGCGGCGAAGACCACGCGCTTGCGCCAGTCGAGATTCAGATTGCTCAGTTCCTTCTCCACCTGCGAGGGAATCGCCACCCCGTCCCGATGGACGGTCGGGACGGTGAAGGTCGGCTCCCAGTTCTGGTCGGCCAACTGGAATTCGCAGGCCACGGGGCGGCGGACGGGATAGGGGTGGGGATTGTAGACGAGGATGGGGATTTCGCCCTCGGCGGCCTTGGGCTGGCCGTTGGCGAGGGCGAAGAAGGCCCGCGCCTTGAGCCGGGAGAGGATTTCCAGCCCGTGGTCCATGAGCCGCAGCGCCGCGTCCTCGGCTGGCTGGATCGAGGAACCGGGGAGGATGTCGTGGAACTCGGCGAAGAGCAGGTCCCGCTCCGCCTCGTGCAGGGGGGCGGACGGATAGTCGAGCAGGCCCTGCATGGCGGCGGCGGCCAGCATCTTCTCGGTGGCGTAGAGTTCGTTCTCCAGCCGCCGGTGGCGCTGCTTGATGCGGATTTGCGAGATGTAGCAGCCGATGGCCCAGGGGTTCATGTCGTGCGCATGGCGGGGCAACTGGGCGCGGCGTTCGGCGACCTGGGCGAAGTAGGCTTCCGGCGTCGAGTGGCGCAAGTCGGCGGCGGTGGTTTCGGCAAAGAGTTCGCGGAGCTGGCGCAGGTCGGCGCGGGAGGGGCCGCCGCCGTGGTTGCCCACGCCCCAGAGCAGAATGGTGCTGGGCTTGTCCGCATGGGCGGCGAGATGGGCGCGGACCTTGTCGGCGGCCTTGCCCAGCGGCGAATTGTACCAGGACAGGGGCCGCGAGGCCATGACCTCGGAGCCGTCGAAGCCCACCCAGACGAATTCGTGCCCCGGATAGGGCGGCTCGGGCGCGCCGGGACGGCAGAACACATAGGAGTCGTAGCCGCTTTTGGCCATGATCTGGACCAGCCCCCGGCTATGGCCGAAAGGGTCGAAGTTGATCGCCGTGGTGGGACGCGCGCCGAACTTCGCGCCGAAGTAGCGCCGCCCGGCCAGAATCTGCCGCACGAAGGATTCGCCCGAGGGCATGTTGCAGTCCGGCTGCAGGAACCAGCCGCCCATGATGTGCCATTTGCCCTCGCGCACCAGCCGCTGGATGCGGGCGAACAGGGCCGGCTCGCACTCCTCGACCCACTCGTAGAGGATCACCTCGTTGTGGTTGAAGACGAACCCGTCGAACTCCTCGCAGAGATCGGCGGCGGTGCGGAAGGTGGAAATCGCCTCGGCCGCGCCCTCCTCCCATTCCCACAGCCAGATGGGATCGAGATGGGCCTGGCAGACCAGATGGACCACGGGCTTCGTCATGGCGGGACTCCTCGCGGGGTTGGACATGCCCCGAAGGTATCGCCCGTCCGGCAAGGTTCAACCCCGCTGCATGCGAAGCATGAAACCCACAATCAGCAGCACGACCAGCGCAACCGCCAGACCGATCATCCAGCCGACCGGAATCACCCCGGCCGCCTCCGCCTGGCCTTCCGGAGCCTCGTCAAACAGGGATTGCCCCGGCGACTCCTGGCCGCCGACAGTTTTCTTGAGCTTCTCCACGGTGGCGCTCAGCAGGTTTCCGGACGGGGTCTTCTCCGCGACCTGCTGTCCCCCCCGGGCCGCCAGTTCCCGGATTTGGCCTTCGACCCGGACGATTTCCTCCCGCACCTGGCGCAGTTCCGCAACAAGTTTCTCCAGGCTCTCGGTGGCCTGTTTCAGCTCGTTTTCCTTCTTGTTGACGGCGGCCTTGTAGGCGGCTTCGTCTTTGAGATACTGCTCCCACTGCCTTCCCGTCTGGGTTTTTGGCAGGCGCGGCGGCAGCCCGACAGACTGATTTTTGATCCGGAACACGGCCTGCTCGGCGCTCCGGATGTCCCTCGTCAGCGCCTGAATTCTGACCTCGAAGACAGCGATTTTGTCCCGTTCCCGCTGGATTTTTATGTCCTGCTCCGTCAAGCGCTCCGCCGCCGGGGCGGATTCCGGCGCTGCCGCCTTCCCCTCCGCCGCCTCGTCCGGCTCGCCGGGGTCCACGACCAGCCCGTTCTCCAGCACGATGCGCCGCGCCCCGTAGCCCAGAGTCTCCCGTTCATCGGAACCAACGGCAAAATTGGGCGCGCCCAGTTTCTCGACCACCTGCTGCCGGGTCCAGCCCTTGGCAACCTCCCCGGCCCCGGCCACCGCCATGCAGACGAACACGGCCGCGGCGAACGCCAGCCAATACAGACTCTTCCCGGTTTTGCGCCTCATCCTGCACCTCTCCTGCTTGCCGTTGTCGCCGCCAGGGACTTGGCACGTCCAAGGCCCCCCTCGATACGGTGTGGATGACTGTAGCGACTCTTCCCCCCCTTCGCAAGCGAAACGAAGCGGATTCCCGCGTCATGGCGACTGCCGCCGGATTTTCCTTGTGGCGGGGAGCGGGTAGATTGGGGCATCGTGAGCCACGCCTTGCCCAGCCAGCCGGAGAATGCCATGATGAAAGCGACTGCCCTCGCCCTGCTGTTTCTTGCCGCCGTACCCCTGGCCCTGGCCCAGGACGCGCGATTGGCGGAAATGGTCCGCCAGAACGAGGGGCGGATCGAGCGCTACCGGTCGCTGCCGCCGGACCTTTCGTCGCGGAGCCTGTTCACGGCGGCCTTCGTCTTCGCCGAGGCGGGCGTCCGCCCCGACCTGATCGAGTTCGCCCTGGCCACGGGGGCGCGGATGCAGGACCGGGACCGGAACAGACCCCGCTTCGGCAACTTCCGCTGGGACTGGCAGGATGGTTCGGTGCTGGACGCCAACGCGGTCGAGTTCTGCATGCAGTACGGGGCGCTGCTCCATCTGCGCCACTGGGACCGGCTGACGCCCAAGGCCCGGGAGATTCTCGGCGAGATTTTCGAGTACGCGATCGAGGGCTGCCTGCGCCACCGGGTGCCCGAGAGCTACACCAACATCGCTCTGATGAACGCCCAGAATCTCATCCTGCTCGGCGAAACCCTCGGCCGTCCCGAGGTGCTGCGCGAAGGCAAGGACCGGCTGAGCGACGTCTGCTACTACACCTGGGAATGCGGCATCCACGAATACAACAGCCCCACCTACTACGGGGTGAACCTCGAATGCCTGATGCTGCTTCAGGCGTTCGCCCGCGACCCCGAAGCCCGGCAGCAGACCGAGGCTCTGCTCGACATCTTCTGGGCCGACCTCGCGGGCAACTGGTACGCCCCGGCCGGCAAGCTCGGCGGCGCCCGCTCGCGCGACTACGACTACCTGCGCGGGCTGGGCATGCTCGACAACTACGTGTTCATGGCGGGGTGGCTTCCCGAAGGCACGCCGCGCGTGTCCATGCCCCTCCCGGCCCTGCTCACCGACTGGCGTCCCGATCCGCGCTTTCTGGCCATGAACGGGCAGTATCCCCGGCTGGTGGAGCAGCGCTACGGCGCGGGTCTGCTCGATGTGCGCACCATGTACGCGACGGCGGGCGTCGCCCTGAGCACCGCCGGCTCGAACTACGGCAACATGGACCTGCCCTTCTGCGTGGACTTCGCCCATCCCGACCGCACGGCGATTCGCGGCTATTTCATTCCCGA
This sequence comes from Victivallales bacterium Lenti_02, assembly GCA_001603055.1. GTDB lineage: Bacteria > Verrucomicrobiota > Lentisphaeria > Oligosphaerales > Lenti-02 > Lenti-02. The sequence continues at coordinate 757 of LVAZ01000189.1, read as the reverse complement.
CGCCCGCCGCGACCCCTACGGCACCAAGCGCATTCCCGCCGGGGGCGGGCATGACAAAACCCTGCATCTCTCCCCCTTCTGGGCGGGCATCCAGCGGCGGACCGACGCCCTGGGCCTGGTGGTCTACCGCGACCAGGACTATCCCGCCAATCCCCCCTCCCTCGAATCCCATTTCGTCTTTCCGGTTGATCTGGACGAAATCCGGGTGGGCGAGGACGTGATCGCTCTGTCGGCGGGGCAGCCGTTCCTGCGCGAACTGGCGCCGGGCGAGGCGGTGTTCCTGCGCCGGGGCCAGGCTGTGGCGGGCATCCGCGTGCCCTGGACACGCAGTCTCGACGGCAAGGCCGCCCCCGTGGCTCTGGTCCAGGACGGCAATTCCCACGGCGCGGCCCGCCTCACCGTGGGCCACCATAGTTTCTGGGGACTGGGGGACACCGGGGGCAAACCCGGCGCCGCCTTCTGGATTCGCGTGGGCGACGGGCTCGACGACGCGGCCCTGGCCGCCTGGCGGACCGCCTTCGCCGCCAGTTCCGCCGAGGCGACGGCGGCAGGCGACAGCATTGCCGTCCAGGTCGCGGGAATCGACGGCCCCCTCGCCCTCGGCGCCGCCGCGCCCTTCCTCGGCTGCCTGAAAGTGGAACCGGAGCCGCACGGCCACATCCTCGCCATCGACGGGACGGAACACGCCCGCGACCGGCTCGCGGCTCTCCCCGCCATCCGTCAGCGCCGGGAGGCGCTCGGCCAGACAGGCACCGTG
>LVAZ01000188.1 GCA_001603055.1 Victivallales bacterium Lenti_02 | reverse complement strand
GGTCTGGTCCCTGCGCGACGAGGACCTGGCGGGCGCGCGCGGCACTCTGCACGCCCTCTGCCCCGCCATCTCCCAGGCCCTCCCCGTTCCCGTTCCCCTGCCCTCGCCCGCCGAACAGACCGCCCTCGACCACCGCCGCGAGGACTACGCGCGGACCTTCGCCCGCCTCCTCGGCGACGGCGGAGCCGCCGCCCCCTATCGCCTCCAGGTTCCGCTCGCCCCTTGAAGTTGACGGCGGGACCGTTAGGCTAAGGTTCTACTCATCATTCTCCATTCCTGGGGGCACATGGACGACACCGCACGCACTCCCGACGAGTTGCGCCAGCATTTCGAAGTGGAACGGGAACTGGCGGACCGCTACCGCGCCGCCAGCCGGGCCGAGCGCCTGGCCATGGCTTCGGCCCTCTACGAGGAGCTGTTCCGCCGCGTGCCCCGGCACTCGCGCGTCACCCGGCGCGAGGAGGAGACTCACCGCGCCCGCGCCGTCCAGGCCCGCCTGCGGCTCATCGAGCCCTTCCTCGCGCCCGCGACGGTCTTCCTCGAATTCGCCCCCGGCGACTGCGCCCTCGCCCAGGCCGTGGCCGGACGGACCGCCAAGGCCTACGGCGTGGACATCTCCGACCAGCGCGGGGAACACGCGGCGAGCCCCGCCAATTTCGAGCTGATCGTCTACGACGGCTTCCACCTCGATTTCCCCGCCGAATCCGTCGATCTGGTCTTCAGCTACCAGATGCTCGAACACCTCCACCCCGAGGACATGGACCATCACTTCGCGACGGTCTATCAGATGCTCAAGCCCGGCGGACGCTACGTCTTCAGCACCCCGCACCGGTTTTCGGGACCGCACGACATCTCCCGCCACTTTTCCGACGTGCCGCTCGGCTTCCACCTCAAGGAATGGACCTACCGGGAACTCGCCGCCGTGGCCCGCCAGGCCGGCTTCCCCCTCTGGTTCACCTACCGCTTCGGCAAACCCCGCCCCTCCCGGCTGTGGAACGCCCTGACCCTGGCAACCGAGAGCCTCTTCGGCCTCCTCCCCCGCAAACTCCAGCGCCGCGCCTCCGCCCGCCTCTTCGAGGGCGTCACCATGCTCGTCCGGAAATGACGGTTTCCACAAAGCCGGAACCGTCCTGATTCCACAGCCGCAGGAAGGCGGCAACCACCGTCGCGTCGTAGAGCTTGCCGCTACCCTGGCGAATCTCCGTCATGGCCTCGGCAACCGGCAGCGCCGACCGGTAGGGCCGATGGCTGACCATCGACTCCACCACATCCGCCACCGCCACAATCCGCGCCTCGAGGGGAATCTCCTCCCCCTTCAGCCCGGCCGGATAGCCGCTGCCGTCCAGCCGTTCATGGTGGCTGGCGGCGATCCGCCAGAGCGGCCACGGAAACTTGATCTCGCGCAGAATGTTGGCGCCATGCTCCGCATGGCAGCGCAGCAGCATGTATTCGATTTCCGTAAGCACCCCCGGTTTGGACAGGATTTCGCTGGGGATGCTGCCCTTGCCGACGTCATGCAACAAGGCACCGTAGTAGATCATCCGGACAGATTCCGCGTCCAGCTTCATCTCTTGGGCAATGGCACGCGCCAGTTCGGCCACCCGCCGCTGATGGCCGGCCGTGTACGGGTCCCTGGCCTCCATGGTGCGCGACAGGCCGTGCACCATGCTTTCCACCGTGTCCTCAAGCTGGGCCAGAGCGCCCCGCAGTTCGCCGGTCGCCCGCTGGTAGTCGGTGATGTCGATGCCGACCGACTGGTATTCCATGAAGCCGCCGTCCGCCGCGAACAGGGCCCGGTCCGTCCACCTCTGCCAGCGCAGTTCCCCGTCGGAACGGGTCACCTGATGCTCGTAGCTGACGGAGGGCTTTTCGGGAGTCAACGAAAGGAACTTGACCTTGACCCCGGGGCGCTCCTCCGCCGGGATGAAGGCGAAGAAGTCCTTGCCGACAAGCTGCTCCCAGGCAAGGCCGAAGAAGTGGCAGTAGGCCTCATTGACATACGTCAGAATGCCCTCTTTCTGGAACCGGCAAATCAGCGCGTCCGTATCGTCCAGAATGGTGCGGAGCCGTTCCCGTTCCTGGGCCAGCGCCCGTTCCGAGTCCTGCTTGTGGATCGCGTCGCCCAGGATGTCGGCGAACACCTCGATAAGCGCCACGTCCGCCCTCTGCATCGGACCGACGGCGATGCAGTTGTCCATGCCCAGAAATCCCAGCAGACGCGAACCGCCGTGGATTCCCACCACGATCAACGACTTGATCCCCTGCATATCGAGTATTTCCCGCTCGCTGGTCGCCTCGGGAGGCAGGGTGGAGACATCGCTAACGACAATGGGGCGACCAGCCTGCAACTCGCCCATCCACCACGGGAACATCGTCTGGGGCAAGCCCTTGAGTTCGTCGATGTACGGCACGACCCCGGCGGCGCACCACTCGAAGGTGTTGCTCATGTTGGCCGAATCGGCGTCGAGCTCGAACACATAGGTGCGGTCCGCCGCCAGCCTGTCCCCCAGCTCCGCCAGCGCGGCCTGGATGGCGGCATCCAGATTCTCCGGGTCGACGAAACGGCGGGAGTTCGCGGCGACAAAATGCTCGAGCTGGAGGCGGCTGGCCAGATTCGCCGTGCGGCGGCGAACTCGTTCCTCCAATTTCTCGGTATTGGCCTGGACATCGGCCATGTCGCGGCTGATCCCGAAAATCACCTGCCGTCCCTGCCATTGCCCGAGGGTGACCGTGGTTTCCACCGGTAGATGGGAGCCATCTTTCCGCAACAGGGGAATCCGGCACACGTTCTGTTTCCCGGCCAGCATGTCCACGACGATGCCCAATGCCTCGTCCCGCCGCTCGGGCGGATGAAGATCCAGCACATTCACACCGACCAGTTCGCCACCCGTGTAGCCGAGGGCAGCGGCGGCATGGCCGTTCGCCCAGAGCACCTTCCCTTCGCGGTCCAGAATGAACAGGCTGTCCCGGATCGAGTCGAGCAGGTGGAACATGTCGTTGCGGGACTGCCGCGCATTCTCGTCCTCGATGACGCGCCAGATGACCGGCGCCAGCAAGGCCACGCTCCGCTCGGCCTGCATCCGGGCCGCAGCACTGAACTCGTCGTTGCAGTGAGAGGCAAGGTTCACGCAGCCGACCACTCTGCCCTCCCACAGCAGGGGAATCACCCCCAAGGCCCGGAATCCCTCCATCCGGAGGGCGGGTAACTCCATCAGCGGCAGCTCGTCATGACGGAGATACAGGGGACTACCCCCGGCAACCGTCTGGCCCCGCAGCGAAGCATGCGGCCAGCATTCCACCGCCTCCTCGAAGGTTGCGGATACCCCCGTCGCCCCGTGCAGGACAAACAAGTCCTCCGCCTCGCGGTAGAGATACACCCCGCCCGAGTCCGCCTCCCCCCCCATCGATTCCAGAATCATCTGGAGACAGAACGGGACGGCATCCGCCAGGGTGGCGCACTGCGCCAGTTGGATGTTGGGAGGAACCGATGCCGTCCTTGCTCTGTTTCGACTAGCCACGCCCCATTCCTTTGCTCCACCCCTCCCGTCGCGAATCCATACCCATTTCCAAGGCGAACAGATGACCATCCAGAAAACGACCGGCCGACTTCAGACACAGAACAGCACCTTCAGAAAGGATGCAAGGTAAAACGCCAAAGGCACCAGGCCAACCCCGACGAGCAGAATCAGAACAATCCTGGGCGCAACGGAATAACCCCGTGAAAAGTCCACCACCCGCCTTTTCCCCGCATTCTTTCTGCCCATTGTTCGCACGTCCTTTTGTGTCAGTTGGGATGTGAAAATGAAGGGAAGCACCGTTCTTCGCCAACAGTGGGCAGAATGGTACTCCCGTAAACGTGAAGTCAACGGAACGCACAAGCAAGACGGCTTCCTCGCCGTCATGCGGATCAAGCGCCGGAGATGCGGCGACCCCTCGCCGCACGGAGCGCGGCACCGGAAGCAATCCCACCAACGACTCAGGCGGGCCGGCCGCGAAAACGCGACCGTTCCCCGAGAAGGATTGGCATGACACCCGGCGCAGACGGGGCATGTTCTGCCAATCCGTTGTCTGCCGCCTCGCCGTCGCCATCCGCGCCATTGCCTTCCTTGTGCCGGGCAAACACATCGTCGGGCTCAACACAAGGAAGCCTCAGACTATAGGAAAAACGGCTGGCCTACCGTCTTCCTGCAACCCGGCCGTCGTGGCACCTGCCGTAGACCCGTGGCTTTGCGTCCCCGCCTTTCGACGAGTTTGCCCTAGTCAAAAAGTATCAAACAAAAAGATACTACTATGTCAACATACATCTTTGTCTGTTCGCCGCAAGTGGTCGCCCGGCTATATTCTCTCCATGGATGTCCTTTTCTCTCCCATCGGGCTGTTCCGCTGCGACCGGCGCTACGCCTACGACGCGGCTCGGCAGGGCGCGCTGGCGGCCGGCTCGGCCGGGGTGGTCGAACTGGCGGCGGGGCGGAACTTCGACCAGGCCCTGCAGGACCTGGCCGGTTTCGAGCGCATCTGGCTGATCTACTGGTTCCACCACAACGAGAACTGGAAGCCGCTGGTGCGGCCGCCGCGCGGGCCGCGCAAGGTGGGGGTCTTCGCCTCCCGCGCCCCCTACCGGCCCAATCCCGTCGGCCTGAGCTGCGTGCGCCTCGCCGGGATCGAGGGGACGCGGCTCTTCGTGACCGAGCACGATCTGCTCGACGGCACGCCGATTCTCGACCTCAAACCCTATCTGCCCTATGCCGACAGCTTCCCCGAGGCGCGGGCGGGCTGGGTGGACGAGCTGGCGGAGCCGGAGTTCGCGGTCGCCTTCGCGCCCCTGGCCGAAGCCCAGCTCGGCTGGCTCGAAGAGCAAGGCCTGACCGCCCTGCGCCCCTTTCTGGCCGCGCAGTTGGCCACCCGTCCCACCGACGACTCCCGCAAGCGGCTGCGCCCGCTCGGCCCGGACCGCTGGGAGATCGCCTACCGCACCTGGCGGGCCGATTTCACCCTGGCGGACGACCGCGTCCTGGTCCAAGTCCTGCGCAGCGGGTATGCGGCGGAGGACCTGGCCGCCGCCAGCGACCGCTACGGCGACAAACCCCTGCACCGCGCGTTTCTGCTCCGGTTTCCCGCTGGCGGGAACGGGGACCGGGGCTAGATTGGCGCGGCGTACCCCGATCCCCAACCTTTCCGAGGAGCATGGACATGGGTATCTTGCAGGCTGGAACCGCCACGGTGAACATCACCCCCGGGCTGGGCTGCCATCTGGTCGGCTACTTCAACGACCGGATCGCGGAGCACATCCACGACGAGCTGTGGGTCAAGGCCATCGTCCTGACGGACGGCGAGACGACGCTGGGTCTGCTGACCTGCGACCTCATCAGCGTGCCGACGGTTGTCGTCGACGCGGCCAAGGCGCTGATTCAGGAACGCACGGGGATACCGCCCGAAAACGTGCTGATTTCGGCGACCCACACGCACACGGGGCCGAGCGTCGTCGGCGCCCTGGGCACGCCGCCCATGCCCGAATATGCCAAGTGGCTGCCGCCGCGCCTCGCCGACGCCTTCGTCATGGCCCAGCGCCAGATGGTCCCGGCCGAATTCGCCTATGTGGCGGGCGATGTCCGCGAGGAGGTCCACAACCGGCGCTGGCACATGCGCGACGGCTCGGTGCGGATGAATCCCGGCTATCAGAATCCCGAGGCCCTGCGCCCCGCCGGCCCCACCGACCCCCAACTGGGTCTGCTGTTTTTCCGCGACCTCGAACGCCGCCCCCTCGCGGTGTACGCGAACCTCGCCCTGCACTACGTGGGCAACACCTGCCACACCTGGGTCTCCGCCGACTATTTCGGCGAGTTCGCGAAGGCGCTCCAGCGGCTGGCCGGCGCGGAGTTTCTGGTGGCTCTGGCGAACGGTTGCCAGGGCAACATCAACAACTGCGACTTCACCCGCCCCGCGCGCCGCCCCGCCCACCCCTACCACAACCAGGAACGGGTCGGCAACGT
>LVAZ01000187.1 GCA_001603055.1 Victivallales bacterium Lenti_02 | reverse complement strand
CGATCACCGAATCGACCATGTGCCGACTGTCGAGCAGGGTGCCGCTGATTCCGGAAAACACGTTGTTGCGGAAGGTGTTCCGGCTGGGGCTATGGGGCCGGGATCCGCCGGCGGCGGGAGCGCCGACCGCCCCGCTCAGGCAGTCCACAATGGTGTTGTGGGCGATGAGCGACTCGACCGACGCCACGTTGCTCTCGCCGTCCTCGTGCCCGGTCTCGAAGAGCAGTCCGTATCCCGGCATGTCGGCGATGAAGTTGTTGACGATGGTGTGGTGCCCGCCCATCACCCGCACCCCGTCGCCGTTGTTCACCATCACATTGCCCTCGAAGAGCACATGGTCGCCCCCGCGCAGGGTGAAGGAGGAACGCAGGCAATGGCTGGCCAGGTTGTAGCGGTAGCGGTTGCCGGAACTCTTGTTCGAGAAAATCTCCCCGTCGCCCCAGGCATGGTCGAAGAGGTTGTACTCGACCGTGCAGAAGGGTTCGAGCGCCCCCGAGTCCCCGCGCTGGTTCTGCCCGATCTGAATGTTCTCCTGGCCGTTCACCCAGTACCGGAAAATGTCGCGGAACACATTCCGGTCGAATTGATTGTGCGTACCGATTTCGATCTGGGTCGAAATACGCTGGGCCAGGCTCATGGACTTGCTGCCGGTGAAGTAGCAATGGTCCACCCGGTTGCGGTGGCAGGCCGCGTCCACCCGCAGAATATGGCCGAAGGTGGAAACCGGGTTGCCGCAACTGAAGAACTGGCACTGGGTGACCCGGCAGTCCGAGGCGTTCAGCAGAAGCACGGCCGTATTCGGCCCGCAGTGGTCGAAGCGGAAGCCCTTGAGGATGACATGCTGGCCCTCGAGGCGGATGGAGCTGTTGCGCCGGAGGGTGACGCCGCCGGGGGTCTCGGGCCGGATCAGGATGGGCGCCTCGGCGCTGCCCTGAGCCACGACCTTCACCCGCCAGTCCGAGTAGATTCCGTCCGCGACCACCAGCTCGTCGCCGGGCTGGAGCTGTTCGGCGCGGGCCTGGAATTCCGCCACGGTGGCGACCGCGCCGGGTTGCGGCGCACGGATGGCAGGCGGTCCCGCCTCGCCGACCTCGATGGTCACCGCATGGGTTCCGGCGGGAAAGTCGCCGCTCCAGAGGTCGCCCCCCAGACGCTGGCCGGGAACCGCGCGACCGTCGGCCCGCACCCCGGCAATGCCGGGATAGCGGAAGATCACCCTCCCCCCGGCAGTCGCAATCCGCGCCTCGACATCGCTCGCCCGTTCCAGCACATCCGCGTCGGTCACGAACGGATACGAGAAGGCGCTGGCCAGCACATCGCGCAGGGGCGCGACCGTCTGCCCCACGCCAAGCAAGGGAAGGAAAGCGAAACCGACCGCGACCAGTATCGAGCGCATGGGAGGAATCCTTGGCTTGTTCCTCCTTCGCCCATCACCATAGCCGCCCGACCGCCCCGGTCAACGCCGGAATCCGTGTGTTTCGCGATCAGTTGGCCAGCTCGGCCAGCACGCGCCGGGCGATTTCGGCGTTTTCGCGGAGCTGATCCTTGTCGCGCTGGAAGAAGCCGACGGTGGCGAGGTCGGTGGGTTTGATGTTGGCGAAGGTCTCGCGGAAGGCGGCCTCGACCACGCCGGGGATTTCCCCGGGGGTCTTGCCGTAGAACATCTGCCCCCCGGCCAGCACTTTGAAGGCGATGCAGGGCTTCGGCACCTGCCGGATCACCTTGAACATCTCCTCCCGGTCCTCCATGAAGAACTTGAGGTGCTTCGCCTTGCCGGTGATGAAGGAGCTGGGCTCGCCGCCCCGCTTGCGGGTGTTGTGCAGACAGGCCATGTAGAAATCCACCCCCCAGTCCTCCTCCTCGCTGCGCAGGATGGTTTCGGGGACGTGGGTGCCCAGGCCGACCGGCTTGCCCAGCGCCCGCAGCTTCTGGATGTTGTCGCGCAGCACATCGATCTTGCCCGCCTCGACCAGACCGTCGGTGGTGGTGCCCTGATGGTAGGTGGCGAGGGGATCGCAGGCCATCATCTGGCGGACGTTCACATCGACGGCGACCGCCGGATAGGGCTGGAAGATCCAGTTCAGCTTGCCCCCCTCGTTGCGGTACTGGCGGATGACCCGGAACATGTAGTCCGTCGCCAGGGGCAGACAGGCCGTGTAGCCCAGCTTCTCCGCTTCGAAAAACGCCTTCACGACATTCTGCGCCGTGAAGTAGTCCATCATCTCCCCGCCGGTGTGGATTTCGGGAATGTAGCTGTGGCCGTTGACCGGATTGTCGCCGAGGAAGAGCCGACTCACCGGGGTGCCGAAGAAATCGACGGTCGGAATCATTGGGCAGCCTCCAAATAGCTCCGGACACGGTTCAGCGAGGTCTGGGCGCGCTCGTAGGGATCGTAGTCGCCCCGGGCCCCGAATTCAACCGAGAAGGTGCGCGCGCCGCCGGTGGCGATGGCGCAGCGGATCACGGCGGGCCAGTCGAAGTCGTCCTCCCCGATGTAGGCCAGATAGCCCTGCGCCTGCGAGTAGCCCTTGATGTGCAGGAACGGCGAGCGGTGCGGGTATTTCTCGAGCAGGGGGATGGACTCGAAGCCCGCCGCCAGGGCGTTGCCGGTGTCGAGCAGCATCACGAAGTCCTCGCTGGTGCGGTCGAAGACCTGCTCGAAGAAGGTCTTGCCCCCGACCACGTGGAAGAAGTCGGAATCGTGGTTGTGGTAGCCCGTGGCGAAGCCCTCGGCCTGGATGGTCCGCTGGGCCCGGACCATGAGCGCGAGCACATCGTCCACCTCCCCCGGCGTGGCCACCAATTTGGCGGGAACCGAGCCGATGACGATGAAGGGGCTGCCCAGCGCCCGGTTGCAGGCAATGGTCGCCGCGATGCTCTCGGGCTGCACATCCTGCCAGCCGGTCAGGCAGCCGAAGCAGGCCAGCCCGTTCGCGGTCAGCAGCTCCCGGAAATAGGCCGGATCGCGCTTGATGCTGCCGAGGGTGAACTCGACCCCCTCGTAGCCCATCTCGGCGATCCGCGCCAGGGTTTCGGCTGGCTTCTCCGCGAAGTCCTCGCGCAGGGAATGGATTTGCAGACCGACCCGTACTTGGTCCATGAGTCAACTCCTTCCTAGAGTTCGATCCGCGCCCCGTTGCGGTCGGCGGAGGCCATTTCGGCCATAATCAAGCGGACCGCCTCGGCGGACTGCTCGGGGGGACAGTCGGCCACCTCGCGCCCCTCCGCCACGCAAGTGGCGTAGTAGCGGATTTCGTTGTAGAAGAAATCGCTGCCCAGCAGCCCGGCGAGATCGGTGACGGTGCCGTCCTCGGCCACCTTCACGAAGGCCTGCCGGCCGGGACTGCGGTCGCAGAAGACATAGCCCCGCTCGAAATTCACCCGCATGGCCCGGGTGTTGAAGGTGTCGTGCCGGATGGTCCAGTCGCAGCCCGCGTGGACGAACGTCCGGTCGCCGTAGAAGTAGTTCACCGACATGGCGTCGTAGCCCGAGCCGGGGATGACCGTGGCGGCGGCGGCGCTCACCGCCTGCGGCAGGCCGAACAGCCAGACGATCAAATCCACGTCGTGGATGTGCAGATCGAGCATGGCCCCGCCCGAGAGCTTGCCGTCCCGGAACCAGTTGTGGTAGCCCATCGGCTCCCGGCTTCCGCCCTCGCGGTAGAATTCGGCGCTGCGCACCCGGCCCAGCTCCCCGCTGCGGCAGAGATCGCGGATGGCCCGGCGGTCGTCCATGAACCGGTTCACATGGCCGACCATCAGGGTCCGGCCCGTCGCCAGCGCCGTCCGGCACATCTCCCGCGCCAGTTCGTGGTTCAGGGCCATGGGCTTCTCGCAGAGCACATGGAATCCGGCCCGCATGGCCTTCACCGCCACCTCGGCATGGAGATAGGTGGGCAGACAGACGTCGATGTAGTCCAGCCTGCCCTGCTCGCTGGCCAGCATGGTGTCGATGTCCGTGTAGGTCCGCGCCCCGTCCAGCCCGGCCAACTGCTCGGGCCGGATGTCGCAGTACGCCTCGACCGCCACCGGCCCGCCTTCGGTGCGCATCCGGGCATACGCCTTGTTGTGCGAGCGCGCGATACCCCCGTTCCCGATCAAACCTGCCTTCAGCATGGTGCCAATTCCTCGCTGGCTGGAACAATGGACGGCATACCTCCCCGGCAGAATATCCCCCCGTCCCCCACATGCAAGCCCAAACCGGGGCGAAACCTTGATTCCCCAGCCCGGACCAGTAGCTTTGGCAGGCAGAGCAGAAAGCGGCATTCCCGCTCATTCCGCGTTCGCTAATCCTCGGCAAAGGCAGGTCATGATCACGGGCGACATCAAATCCAGAGTGGACCGTATCTGGGACACCATGTGGGCGGGAGGCATCGCCAATCCCCTCTCCGTCATCGAGCAGTTGACCTATCTGCTCTTCATCAAGCGGCTGGACGAGTTGCAGACCCTCAAGGAGCGCAAGGCCCTCCGCCTCCGCCAGCCCGTCGAGGACCCCATCTTCACCCCGGACCAGACCCCGCTGCGCTGGTCCCGCTTCAAGGAAACCGCCCCGGAGCAGATGTTCGCCACCCTGCGCGACCGGGTCTTCCCCTTCATCAAGACCCTGGGGAAAAAGGGCGCGGACGACGGCGAGAGCGGCAGCACCTACAGCCACCACATGAGGGACGCCCTCTTCATGATGCCCACGGCCCGCGTGTTGGCCAGCGTGGTGGACCAGCTCGACGGCATCGACATGGCCGACAGCGACACCAAGGGCGATCTCTACGAGTACATGCTCGGCAAAATCGCCAGCGCCGGGCAGAACGGCCAGTTCCGCACCCCGCGCCACATCATCAAGCTGATGGTGGAGATGACCGCCCCCACCCCGAAGGATGTGATCTGCGACCCCGCCTGCGGCACGGCCGGCTTCCTCATCGCCGCCTCCGAGCATCTGGTGAAGCACTACAGCGACGTCATCTACAAGGACGCCGAGGCCCGCCGACGCTTCAACGACCACACCTTCCACGGCTACGACTTCGACACCACCATGCTCCGCATCGGCAGCATGAACATGCTCCTCCACGGGGTCGAGAATCCCGATATCCGCTACCGGGACTCGCTCGCCCAGGCCGACCAGGACGACGCCGAACGCTTCTCCCTGATCCTCGCCAATCCCCCCTTCGCGGGCAGTCTCGACTACGAATCCACCGCCAAGGACCTCCAGCGGATCGTCAAGACGAAGAAGACCGAGCTGCTCTTTCTGGCGCTGTTCCTGCGCCTGCTCCAGCCCGGCGGCAGGGCGGCGGTCATCGTGCCCGACGGCGTGCTCTTCGGTTCGTCCAACGCGCACCGGAGCTTGCGCCAGATGCTGGTGGAGGAGCAGAAGCTCGACGCCGTCGTCTCCATGCCCTCGGGCGTGTTCAAGCCCTACGCCGGGGTCAGCACCGCCATTCTGTTCTTCACCAAGACCAACTCCGGCGGCACCGACCGCGTCTGGTTCTACGACATGCAGCACGACGGCTACTCCCTCGACGACAAACGTACCCCCCAGCCCGAACGGAGCGACCTGCCCGACATTCTCGCCCGCTGGCGGAACCGGACGGCGGAGACGGAACGCCGGCGCACCGACCGCAGTTTTCTGGTGCCCAAGGCCGAAATCGCGGGCAACGACTACGATCTCTCCCTCAACCGCTACAAGGAGGTCGAGTACGAGGCGGTCGAGCACGAGGCCCCCAGGGTGATCCTGCAGCGCCTCGCCAAGCTCGAAGAGGAGATCGCCGCAGGGCGGAAGGAGCTGGAGGGGCTGGTGGGATGAACAAATGGCCAAAAACCACCCTTGGCGAGGTCTTTGAGATCGCACGAGGAGGATCCCCTCGCCCCATCGACAGCTTCATCACCGAGAGTCCGAATGGCTACAATTGGATCATGATCAGCGATGCCGTCGGCGGTTCGAAATACATTTCGTCAACGAAAAAACGAATCAGAAGAGACGGGCTCACGAAGACCCGAATGGTTCACGAAGGGGATTTTCTTCTGTAAGCGTCTCGCCTGACACATCTGTTTTCGCATCCGTGGGCGGGGTAGGTTCACC
>LVAZ01000653.1 GCA_001603055.1 Victivallales bacterium Lenti_02 | reverse complement strand
GGGGGTTGGTCGAACAGCAGGCGAGCGGGCTGGTTCTGCTGCCGGGACCGGCGGGGGGCCACGCCACCTTCGCCGATTCGCCGCTGGGCGACCTCTATCCCGTGGTGCTGGACCCGGCGGCTCCCAACGGCCGGGGCGGCGGCGTGCCCGCCACTCTGGCGCTCACCGACGTGGGCAGCGATCATCTGCTGACCACGCTGGCCGACACGCCGGCGGCGAACCGCGCGCTCTGGCGGCAGTTGCCGGGTTTCTACTGGTACGCGGCGGTCGAGCGGGCCAAGGCGGGCAGCGAGATTCTCGCGGTGCATGCGGTGACGCGGGGCGAGTGGGGGCGGATTCCGCTGCTGGTCTCCCGCCCGGCCGGCAACGGGCGGGTGCTGTTCATGGGCACCGACTCCGCCTGGCGGTGGCGGCGCGGGGTCGAGGACCGCTACCATTATCGGTTCTGGGGACAGGTGGTGCGCTGGATGGCCCATCGCCGGCATGTGGCCGCCGGTCGCGGGGTGCGGCTGTTCCACACTCCCGAGCGCCCGGTTCAGGGGGATACGGTGGAGTTGCATGTGACCGCCTTTGATGCCGGGGGATTCCCCCTTGAGCAAGTTCCCCTGCACTGCCGCGTCACCGCTCCGGACGGCACCGCCCGCGAGCTGGATTTGCGGCCCGAGGCGGGCGGCTGGGGTGCCTATTCCGGCAGTTTCCCGGTGACGGCGGCGGGCGAGCATGCGCTGCATGTGGGCGACGCCAATGGCATGGTCGCCTTCGACACCCGCATCGAAGTCCAGGCCAGAACCCGCGAGCAGGTGGGACGGCCCGCGCGCCATGAGACCCTGCGCGAGCTGGCCCGCCTGAGCGACGGACGTTTCGGCGAGGCCCGCGCGGCCGACGAGGTGCTCGCCTCCCTGCATACGTTGGCTGACCGTTCGGCCCAGGTTCGGCGCATCCGGCTGTGGTGCGTCTGGTGGTGGGGCCTGATTCCCCTGTTGCTCATGGCGGTGCACTGGACGGCCCGCAAGGCAAGCGGTCTGATTTGACACCGGTTGACATGCCTTGCCTGTCCACTACAGTTTGGGTTTGCCCAACCATGTCCATTCAGCCCAGGATTGAATCCATGCCCCAGACCCTTACGTATGCTCAGATTGCCGCCGCCCTGCTCGAAGGTCCCCCCCTGGTGATGCTGGACCGGCTCGAAGTGGACGCGGCGGCCGGAACCGCCGTCGGCTGCAAGGCGGTGACCATGGCCGACTCCTTCTTCCAGGGACATTTCCCCGGCGCCCCCATCATGCCTGGCGTCCTGCAAGTGGCCGCCATGGTGCAGGCGGGTTCCCTGCTGGCCAGCGAAGGCGGGCCGGTCACCCTCCGTCTGGTTCTGCTCGAACGGGTGAAGTTCCGCAAGCCGGTCCTGCCGGGCGACATGCTGCGCGTCGAGGTGAAGGCGACCGGCGGCGAAGGCGGGGCGTTGACTTTCGAGGGCAAGACTCTGGTCGGCGACGACACCACCTGCTCGGCCCGCTTCGCCCTGGCCGCCGCTCCCGTCGCCTCGCCCAGCGCCACCGCGCTCGTCCTCGCCGAGCCGC
>LVAZ01000652.1 GCA_001603055.1 Victivallales bacterium Lenti_02 | reverse complement strand
GGGAAGGGGACACCTTCCACGGTGCCGCCTACACCTACCGGGGAGACCGCGCGCTCTTCGTCGGCGACCGCGCCCACGAATCCCCGGAACTCCGTTTCGCCGCCGACGTGCCCGTGAATGTCATGCTCTGGGCCGACGGCGACGAAGTGCGGATCGTGTCCTCCGCCGACGCGCGCGTCTCCGTCCGCCCCGACGCTTTCCTGACGCAACGCCCGGCGGGACCATACCAGACCACCGGTTTCACGGCGGGAACGGAACAGGCGGGAGAATGGCTGGCAATCGAGCTTCTGGCGGGCGAACGGGCCACCGTCCGCTAGCTCTTCCCTACGTTGCAGAGGGCCGTTTCCGAAGATAGAGTTGGGCGGGCTGTTCCCCGTTGCCGCAGCTCGCGGAAGAGACCGCACCTTCTTATTGACCATAGTGTTCCGGGAGTCCGCCGATCCGTGAAACGCCTCGCGCTGCTGCTGATTCTGCTGTTGCTTGGCGCCGCCCTGGCCCTCAGGTGGCACCGCAGCACGTTGGTTGCCGCCGCTCCCCGACCGACGGCGGAAGAGCGCTTCGGTGTCCGTCTCTTCGCCGACGGTGCCTGGACCCCGCTGCCGGAAAAACTGCCCGAGCGGCTGGTCCTGCTGGTCCACGGGCTGGACGAACCGGGCAACCTCTGGCAGGACCTGGCCCCGGCCCTGCACGGGGCGAAAGTCCCGACCGCCCGGTTCGACTATCCGAACGACCAGGGCATCCGCCTGTCGGCCACCCTGCTGGGAACCTGGCTGGTGCGCCTGCGCCAGCGCGGCACCACGCAGGTGGTGATCGTCGCCCACAGCATGGGCGGGCTGGTCAGCCGCGAATACCTCGCCAATCCCGCCTTTGGCTACCGCAAAAACCTCCGGGAGGGGACCGTCCCCCGCATCCGCACCCTGGTCATGGCGGGAACCCCCAACCAGGGCGCGCCCATGGCCCGCTTCCGCCTCGTCGCCGAGGCCCGCGAGCAATGGCACCGCTTCCTGCGCGGCGAGGGCGACCTGCCGGGAATCCTGGCCAACGGCGACGGGCAGGCGGGCAAGGACCTGCTGCCCGGCAGCGAATTCCTGCTCGCGCTCAATAGCCGCGAACTGCCCGAAGACGTGCGCTTCACCATCGTCGCCGGGCTCGTCAGCCCCCTGGCCGAGGAGGAAATCGCCGCCGCCAAGGAAACCTGGCACCGGAAACTGCCGGGCCTGCTGCATGGCCCCATCGACCAGATCGAGGGCCAGGTGACGGACGTGCTCGGCGGCCTGGGCGACGGGGTGGTCTCCCTCGCCGCCACCCGCCTGCCCGGCGTCGAGGACCACACCACGGTGCGCGGCAACCACATCGCCATCCTCCGCGGCGGCGGCAATCCGCCCCCCGCCGTGCCGATTGTTCTCGACCGCGTGGAACGAACCTGGCCCGGACGCTATCCTAAGCTCGCAGAGTTGTCAGCCCAATAGGAAATACGACCATGAACCTTGTCCCCGTCCCCCCCCTCTCCGTCCTCGCCGAAGTGATGGAACAGCTCCCCCGCGGCGCCTTCCTCACCGTGAAGCACAAAAACCGGGTGAACACCATGACCATCGGCTGGGCGCTGGCCGGCGTGGCCTGGTCCCGGCCCGTCTTCACCGTCCTCGTCCGCCCCACCCGCCACACCTACAAGCTCATCGAGCAGACCCCCGACTTCACGGTCAGCGTGCCGCTCAAGGGCACCTTCGCCAAGGAACTCGCCTACTGCGGCAGCCACTCGGGCGGCAGCGTGGACAAGTTCGCCGAATGCGGCCTCGAAGCTCTGCCCGTCGAGGGATGCCTGTCCCCCGTCGTCGCCATCCCCGGCCTCCATTTCGCCTGCCGGACCAACCTGCGCGCCCCCATGGACCCCGACCGCATGGACCCCGCGCTCGCTTCCATCTACCCCCAGAAGGACTATCATACCTTCTACCACGGGGAGATCGTGGGCGCCTGGCGCGCGGAAGCCTGATATGCGCGTTGAATAGAACGGCCCGCCGGAACGTCATACCCCGTGTCGATGCCTGCATCGGCCTGACATTCCGGCGGCAACCGGGGACCGAACATGCCCTTGGATGCCGAAACCAAACACCTGTTGCGCCAAGCGCAGGAGGGCGACATGGAAGCCTTCGCGACCGTGTTCGAGCAGCACCGCCCGCTCATGCACAGCGTGGCCTACCGCCTGGTCGGCGGCAGCGACTGCGACGACGTGGTCATGGACAGCTTCCTCAAGGCCTGGCGGAGCCTCCCCGGCATGCGCAATCTCGACGCCGTCCGCACCTGGCTCTGCCGCATGGTCCGCAACACCGCCCTCGATCTGCTCCGCAAACGCCGCCGCGAACAGGGCCATCTGGTCGAGGACGCGCCGGACGAGGACGGCAACGGGATTCTGGACCGGGTGGCCGACGAATCCGCCCCCACCGGCGGCCAGGAGGGCGAGCGCAACGAGCTGGTCGGCGTCCTCCAGCAGGCGCTTGCCGGTCTGAGCGACGAGCACCGAGCCGTCATTCTCCTGCGCGAGGCCGACGGCCTCAGCTACAAGGAAATCGCCGCCGCCACCGACACCAGCATCGGCACCGTGATGTCCCGCCTCTTCTATGCCAAACGCAAGCTCCGCAACCTCCTGGCGGAACAAGGAGTCACCCTATGAACCCGCCGCGCAAATCCAATCTCGGCGAGTTGCTGCGGCTCGCCTCCCCGCCCCCGGAAC
>LVAZ01000186.1 GCA_001603055.1 Victivallales bacterium Lenti_02 | reverse complement strand
GGCCAAGGTGCCCATCCAAACCCAGTATCCCCGGCCGGGCTGGGCCGAGATGGAGCCGGAATCCCTCTGGCAGGCCCTGCTCGACACCCTGGCCCAACTGGGGCGGAGCCGTCCGGGGGCACTGGCGGCGGTGCGCGGGGTCGGCCTGAGCACGATATTCCCGGCCCTGGTGCCCATGGACCGGGAAGGCCGCGCTCTACGTCCCGCCCTGCTCTACTCCGACCACCGTTCGCTGCCGCAGGCGACGCGCTTCGCCGCCGCTTTTGGCAGCGAGGCCCTGGAACGGCGTACCGGCAATCGGTTTGTGCCGGGAACCACCACCCTCCCCGGCATTCTCTGGTTGCGGGAGGAGGCGCCGGAACTCTACGCGCAAACCCATGTTTTCGGGCAGATCGGGACCTATCTGGTGCAGCGGCTGACCGGGGAATTCACGGTGGACGCCAGCCACCAATCCCTCTCCGGGCTGGCGGCGGCGGGGGAGGAACTGCGCTACGACGAAACGCTGCTGGCGGCGGCGGATATCGACCCGGCGCGTCTGCCCCGGCCGCTCGAATCGGCCGGCGTGGCCGGACAGGTCACGGCGGCGGCGGCGCGGGCCACCGGCCTGCCGGCGGGGATTCCGGTGGTGGCCGGCTGCGGCGACGCGCCCCTGGCCACCCTCGGCGGCGGGGTCTGCGGCCCGGGAAACCTGTTCGTGAGCGCGGGGACGACGGATTGTCTGATGATTAGCGCCGCCCGTCCCTCGGGCAATCCCCTGTTCTGCAACATCCACGCGCCGGTTCCCGATCTCTGGGTGGTGAACGGCACCATGAGCACGGCGGGCGCCGCCGTGAAGTGGTTCCACGAGGAATTCATGGTCTGCTCGATCGAGGAGATGACCCGCTGGGCGGAGACGAGCGCGCCCGGTGCGGGCGGCGTGATTTTCCTCCCCTATCTCCAGGGCGAGCGCACGCCCTGCTGGGACCCCCTGGCGCGGGGCCAGTTCTTCGGCCTGGGGCTGGCCTCCGGGCGGGCGGAGGCCTGCCGGGCGGTGTTCGAGGGCATCGCCTGCGCCTGGCGACAGATCGTGGGGCTGCTCGAAGAGGAATGCGGCCTTTCCGCGCCCGAGGTGACAGTGGTGGGCGGCGGCAGCACCAATCCGCTGCTGAACCGGATCAAGGCGACCCTGCTGGACCGTCCGGTCCGGGCACTCGCCTTCACCGAGATCACCAGTCTCGGGGCGGCCATGATCGCGGGCCTCGGGGCGGGCGTCTACGCCACCGCCGAGGAGGCCTGCGCCCGGACCGCCCACCTGCGGACCAGCCAGCTCTTCGAACCGGTGCCCGCCTGGCGCGAGGCGCTGGAACGCACCTACGGTCTCTACCTCCGGCTCTATCCGGCCCTCCGCCCACTGTTCGCGGACTAGGCTTCCTCGACCCGGTTGCGGCCGTTGTCCTTGGCCCGGTACATGGCCCGGTCGGCCATTCTCAGGACATGGTCCTGGGTTTCGTGCCCGACCATGGCGATGCCGAAGCTGGCGGTGGTTTGTAGCTCGCTCCCCTCGTGGGCGAGGCGGAGTTCGGCGATTTTCACGCAGATCGTTTCGGCGAGACGCCGGGCTTCGGGCCGGGGGCAGTCCCGGAGCAGGATGATGAACTCCTCGCCGCCCCAGCGGCAGAACACGTCCGAGGAGCGGATGCTGGCGCGGACCGTGTCGGCCAGGGCGCGGAGCATGGCGTCGCCGGCCAGATGTCCATGGGTGTCGTTCAGGTTCTTGAAGGAATCGAGGTCGAAGAGCAGCAGGGCGCATTCGGTCCGGCGGCGGATGCAGTCGCCGACGACCACCTCGTAGAGCAGGTTGAAGCCCAGGCGGTTGGGCAGGCCGGTGAGGGAGTCGGTGGTCGCCATTTTCTCGATGCGGCGGCGGTATTCGCCGATGGTCTTGTGGGTGAACAGCAGGACCAACGCGGTGATGAGCGCGCACACCCCCAGATTGGCCAGCAGCGCCTGACGGATGTTCTTCACCGTGCCTTCCTCCGACTGGAGGGCAATCAGGAACCAGCCCAGCTCTTCGATGTACCGCGTGTTCACATGGACCAGGCCCGCCGGGGACTGGTAGGACAGCGGGCGGGACGTCTCGTCGAGAATGTCGCCGGCCAGCTCGGCCAGGCCGGGAATGTCGGCCAGATGATCGCCCGCGAGCGGGCTGTTCGCACTGCGCAGCATGATCCGCCCCGCATGGTCGGCGAAGAATACCGTGCAGCCGTATTCCCGCTGGTAGCGTTCGAGGATGTTGCTGACGGCGTAGACGGTCAGGCCGACGCCGGTGGCGCCGATGTAGTTCCCCTCGAAGTCGAGGACCCGGTAGTTGATGAAGATGGTCATGGCGTCCTCGTTGGCCATGTCCGGGTCCACGTTGATCTCGTAGGGCTGCTCCATCTCCCGCACCCGGAAGTACCAGACGTCCCGCTCCTCGTCCTCCTTGACCTGTTTGAGAATGCCCTCGGCCTGGTAGTAGACACGGGTGCTTTCGGAAACGAAGAAGGCGGTGAAGGTGCCGTATTCCCGCTGGATTTCCGCCAGATAGCGGATCATCCGCTCCGGCTCCTGCTCGCCGGCCAGAACCCATTTGCGCACGAAGGCGTCGTTGGCCATCATCGAGGAGAGAAAGACCGGCTGCAACAGGTCGCGCTGCACTTCCGAGTAGACGCTGTCCCGCGTCAGCGGCAGCTCGTACTGGACGATCTGCCGGCGCAGCGAGGTGCGCGACACCAGATAGCTGGCGACGCTGGTGAGGACGAAACCGATCACCAGGACCAGACTGACGACGAAGAGAAGGGGGTCTTTTTGGTTTTTCAACGGACCGTTCGCGGCTCGATTCGCGTTCCCCGGAAACAGAATCTCATCCGTTGAAGACAATAGCTCCTGTCCGGGAATTGGTCAATCTTCGTCAGGGCCTGCGGGCGGCGATGCTGACCTGCTTGGCGCCGCCGAGCTTGCACTGGTCGATGACCTGGACGACGACGCCGGTGTGGGAGGTCTCGTCGGCGACGACGACCACCGGCATGTCGCGCTCGCGGAGCAGGCGGGCGACCAGGCCGCGGACGCGGCTGGCGGCGATGCGCTCGCCGCCGTAGACGATGTGCCCCTCCTGGGTGACGGCGATGAGGATGCTGCGCTTGTCCAGGTCGGCGGCGCTGGCGGCCTTGGGCTTCTGCACCTCGACGCCGGTTTCCTGGACGAAGACGGTGGTGACCATGAAGAAGATGAGGAGCAGGAAGACCATGTCGATGAGCGGGGAGAGGTTGATCTCGGCGCTTTCGCTGTTGCCGGTGTCGAGGGAGACGATGCGTCTCATGCGGTGGCCTCCCCGTTTGCGCGGGCATGCTCGAAGACGATGGCCAGATGGCTTTCGCAGAGATCGACCGCGTTGACGAGCCGCCGGTAGAGGCGGTAGACATGGGCGAGGCCGAGGGTGCCGGGCAGAGCGGCGACCAGCCCCACCTGGGTGGTGATGAGGGCCTGGCTGATTCCCCCGGCCACCAGATTGGCGGTTTCGCTGCTGTTGGCGGCGACCGCCGAAAAGGTCTCGATCATGCCGAGCACGGTGCCCAGCAGGCCGAGCAGGGGCGCGGCCACCACCAGGGCGCCGAGGACGATCAGGCCGTAGCCGAAGCGCTCGGTCTCCGCCGCCCGGCATTGCGCGCAGGCCTCGCGGAAGGGCATGCCCGCCTGCACCCGCAGGAGGATGTGCCGGGCCACCCGGGGAATGGCGCCCGGCAGGGAGGCCAGCTCCCCGGCCAGCCGCGCGGCCCCGTCCCGGCTCACCCGCCCGGCCAGTTGCAGCTCGTCGAAATCGGCGCTGCGCAGGGATTCGCGCAGATGGCTGACCGTGCTGAGATAGGTGTGCCAGATGCCGATGGTCACCAGGACCAGCGGGACCATCAGCCAACTGCCCGCCGCCAGGTGGCCGAGGAGGTCCGACAGCAGAGGCGGGGAACTCATGGCCGCTTCTCCCCCTCCGTCAGCCAGAGGCCGTTGACGAAGACGACGGTGGCCTCCTGGGTGCCGGCCAGAATGCCGCGGACCCGGCGCGAGAGGTAGGCGTGGCAGAGGAGGGCCGGAATGGCGATAATCAGCCCCACCTCGGTGGTGATGAGGGCCTCGGAGATGCCCGCCGAAAGGAGGCTGGCGTCGCCGGTGCCGAAGACGGTGATCAGGCGGAAGGTGTGGATCATGCCGGTGACGGTGCCGAGCAGCCCGAGAAGGGGCGCGGTGCTGGCGCAGACGGCCAGGGGGGCCAGGAAGCGTTCGAGCCGGGGGGTCTGGGCCAGCATCCGCTCGTAGAGAATCTCCTCGAGGTGGGCCTTCTCGACGGTACGGCTGGCGATGCCCTCCTCGATGACCGGGCGCAGGGGGCGGTGGAGCCGGGCGGCCAGGCTCTGGGCCCCGGCCTCGTCCCCCGCGCGCAGGGCCGCGAGAATCTCCACCACGCGGACGGTGTCGCCCCTACCGCTGGCCAGCAGCAGGGAGAAGAACTTGAAGACCGCGAGGATCAGGCAGAAGCCGCCCAGCCCGAGCAGGGGGATCATGGTCAGCCCGCCCTTGCGCAGATGCTCGGCCAGGGTTTCCCGCGCCTCCTCGACGTGCAGGGCCAGCCCGAGGCTGGCGTCCACAGGCGCGGTGCCCGCGCCGTCCTCCACCAGGGCGCGCATTGCTGCCCGGCGGTTTTCGTCGAGCCGGCTGTAGACCGTGGGCAGACGGCTGCCGGGCCGCTGCGCGACCGGGCCGACGGGGCCGTCGCCGTCGGCGGCGGCGAAATAGGCGAGCGGCCCGAGCCGGGCGAACTGCCCCTCGTGCTGGACTCCGTCGAGCCCGAGGGCCAGGCCGGGGAACCGGCTGCCGCCCACCGCGTCCTCGATCCGCTGGAAGCTCATGGCCAGCAGGGCCTCGAGGGCGGCGGCACTGTCGCCGGGCTGGTCGAGCCGGGCGTCGATGGCCGCGAGTTCAGGGGTGAGCCGGGCGGCCTCCGCCGCGTCGATCCGGGTTTCGAAGGAGAGTCGGTATTCGCGGACCAGGCCGGCGAGGAAGGTGTCGAGCTGTTTGGCGTTTTCGGCGCGCAGGCCGAGTTCGGGAAGGGCGTCGCGGTCCTGGCGGCGGGCCTCGGCGAGTTCGGCCTGCCGGGCCTCGAGGTCGGCAAGTTCGCTCTCGCTGCGGGCCAGCCGTTCGAGGGCGGCCTGTTTGGCGGCGCGCAGTTCGGCATGGCTGCGTTCGAGATCGGCACGGGCCGCGACCAAGTCCTGCCGGGTCCGCTCCAGCGCCTCGTTCACCTTGGCCAGCGGTTCGGCCCGGAGCGGCGCGAGGAGAAACGGCAAACAGAGAAGAAGGCGCTTCATCGCTCGCTCCTCCCGGCTTGCAGGGGCAGGGCGACGAATTCGGCGGGCCGTTTTTTGTGGTAGACCTCGAGGACGGCGCGGACCGGTCCGGCCAGTTCCGGCCGCCAGTCCCATTCCCATGCCGTGGCGCCGGGTCGACCGGCGGCGGCGAGGGACCCGTCGACGGCGACGGCGAAGGCCGCCGCCAGGCCAATCTGGA
>LVAZ01000651.1 GCA_001603055.1 Victivallales bacterium Lenti_02 | reverse complement strand
CGGGCATGGTCGCCGAATAGACATTGAAGCCCAGCCGCCGGGTGTTTTCGTAGGTGAGCAGGTCCTGGTAAATCCAGCCGTGCTTTGCGGGATCGAACAGCCCATGGTGGGGGAGTCCTTTGCCGCGTTCCTCGTCGGTGGTGCCCCACATGCCCAGCCGGGGGTCCTCGCCGCAGTAGGGCGCGAGCAGAAACGTCCGCCGGCCCCGGCCGTCGACAAAGGCGCCGTCGCGCAGGCGCGGCAGAGTGTCTTTTCCGCGCAGGACAGCAGGCAGGTCGGCATAGGCGGGCCATTCGACCCAAGGTTGCGCGACCGCTTCCTCGTTCTGCTGCCGCAGCCATTCGGGAATTTCCTGGAAGCGGACCAGCTCCACCTGATTGTAGCCGATCGGCCGGTCGATCTGCCCCCGGCTTTGCAGGGAAAGGCCGCGGATTTCGGCCCCGGCCTTGAGTTCGGTCCAGTAGCTCAGGGGCACGAGCACGCTCTGCCACGATTCCGGGTCCTCGTCCAGCCCCCTGCCCCGCTCGATCCGCTCGCTGCGCAGCATCTGGTAGCGGGTGTCCGTGGCTTCCGGGCGCAACTGGATGCCCGCCGGACCGGGATTGCCGTACTGGTCGTAGCCCGCAGTCATCTGGAAACGGACAAAGCCCTTCGCCAGCCATTCCGCATCGACCGTCAGTCCCGGTTTGCCCTGGTCGACGCTCACCCGCACACCCGACCACGGCTGGGCCTGGCAATCGCCGTTCACCCAGATGAACGTCTCCTCGCCCCCGGCCTGTTTCCGTTCTTCCATGCGCATGGACCAAGCCGCCACATGGCAGCCTTCCGCCGCCCCGTTCGCGTAGAGGACAAACCGCTCGGCGATGTCCTCCGCCAGACCGGTTCCGGCCATGAGTCCAAGCAAGGCGGCAAATCGCAGAATTCGTTTCATGCTTCCACTCCTGTTGCCATCTGTTCGGCATCCCACAGCCCCAGCGCGCCGCTGCGCTGCACTCGCCGTTCCAGCGCCTCGGCCAGAATGCCGGGGGAGGACCAGATCGCCACCATGCCCCGCGAACGGGTGACGGCGGTGTAGACGATCTCGCGGGTCAGCAGGCGGTGACCGGGCATGGGCGGCACCACCAGCAGCACATTGCCATATTCCGAACCCTGGCTCTTGTGGACGGTCAGGGCAAAGGCCAATTCGTGGGGCGGCAGCAAGGGCACCGGCACCTGGATCACCTCGCCCCCGCGCCGGAACAGCACCGTCAGGCGTCCGTCCGCCCGGCGCACGGTCAGACCCAGATCGCCGTTGAAGAGACCGAGTCCCGGCGTGTTGCGGGTCACCAAAACCGGCGCGCCCGCGAACAGCAGACTGCGCCCGGTTCCCGGATCGAGCCGACGGCGCAGCCGCTCCGCCAGCCGGTGGTTGATCCCCTCGACGCCGAACAAGCCCCGCCGGAGAATCGTCAGAATCGCGGCCCGCCCCAGGCGGTCCAGAGCGGCGGCGGACGCCGTTTCCAGCGCCGTGCCCGCCTCGTGCAGCAATTCGGCCAGACTCGGGCCGTCGGGCGGTTCGAGCCAATGCCGGAGCAGCCAATCCTCGAGGGTGTCATGGAGGGCCTGCGGCTGGCGCATGGC
>LVAZ01000185.1 GCA_001603055.1 Victivallales bacterium Lenti_02 | reverse complement strand
CGCGCCGGCCTCGCCGTCGCCGTCGCCGACGCGGTCGCCGAAGTCCGCCAGGCCGCCGACCGGACCACCTACCACGGCGGCGGGCGGGGCGCCGTGCGCGAAACCGCCGAATGGCTCCTCCGGGAACAAGGGAAATGGGACGGCATCCTCCACCACTACCAAAAATCATGCTGACCCCCGGCGGCGGCGCGAACTTTTCCCCGCCCCATGCGTCCATATCCACAGAATGAGAAACCGAAGCCAACCCATCTTCCCCGCCCTGGCGCTCCTCCTCGCCGCCATTCTTCTGGCGGTCCAACTGCGAGCCCTCGATCTGGACGGTGCCCACAACATTGTCCTCGACGGCTTCGAGACCCGCGCCGCCGATCCCGACGGCAAGAGCCAATGGGAAATCCGGGGGGTCAGGGCCAAGCTCCGCGGCGGCCTGTACGACCTCGAGGACATCCGTCTGGTCGTGCATCTCGACAGCGGCCGGCGGGTGGACATCGAATCCCCCCGCTGCGTCTTCGACCAGGCCCGCGGCATCGCCTCCAGCGACGCCCCCCTCAAGGTCGTCTCCGAAGACATGACCCTCGTCGGCGAAGGCTACGACCTCGCCGCCGCCCGCAAGGTCCTCCGCATCCGCAACCAGGTGAAAATGACCATCCGCAAAGTGGGCTCGCACCTCTCCCCGGCCGACGTGTTCGGCACCTTCGGCCCCGCTCGGCACACCCCGGGGGAAACCACCCCGGATACCAAGGAGAATAAATGATGGCAATCCCCAAACGAGCGATTCTGGCGCTGGCCGCACTGCTGGCCCTGGCCGATCTCCCCGCCCAGACCGCCCCCGACGCCGCCAAACAGGCGGAAGCGACCGAGGAGAAGAAAACCTCCGAACTGGAAATCATCTCCGACTCCGTCGAGATGGACTTCGAAAACCGCCGGGGCACCTTCGTGGGCAACGTCAAGGTCTCCGACGAGAACATGCTCCTGCTGGCCGACAAGATGATCGTCCACCTCACCGAGGACAACGAGCTGCGGATGATCGAGGCGATCGGCAACGTCACCATCAGCGAGGTGGGCACCCAGAAGAAGGCGACCGCCGGCAAAGCCGTGTTCGACGCCAAGACCGACATGGTCGTGCTGTCCGATTCCCCCGCCCTCGCCGATCCGGTCCAGTGGACCCTGACCCGCGCCCATCTGATCACCTACGACCGCGCCAAGGGAACGTTCACCGCCGAGCGCAGCGCGGAGATTCCCATCCGCATCACCTTCCTGGTCCCCGAGGGCAAGGGGGGCCAGACCCAGGGACTCATCCCCTCGCTCGGCGGCACCAAGGAAGAGAAAGACAAGCAGCCATGACCCAGACGAGCTGCCTGATCGAAACCCAGGGGCTGGTCAAGGCCTACCGCGGACGCTGTGTCGTCAACCGCGTGTCCCTGAACGTCCATCCCCACGAGGTGGTTGGCCTGCTCGGCCCCAACGGCGCCGGCAAAACCACCACCTTCTACATGATCATGGGCCTGATCCGGCCGAACGAGGGCAACATTCTCTTCATGGGCCAGGACGTGTCCCGTCTGGCCATGTTCGAGCGCGCCCGCCTCGGCATGGGCTACCTCTCG
Organism: Victivallales bacterium Lenti_02; assembly: GCA_001603055.1. Lineage (GTDB taxonomy): Bacteria > Verrucomicrobiota > Lentisphaeria > Oligosphaerales > Lenti-02 > Lenti-02. The sequence continues at coordinate 6,794 of LVAZ01000185.1, read as the reverse complement.
CAGGAGCCATCCGTCTTCCGCAAACTCACCGTCGCCGACAATATCATGGCCATCCTCGAAACCCTCCCCCTCACCGGACAGGAGCGGGACGAACGCCTCAAGGACCTGCTCAACGAACTGCAATTGAACCACTTGGCGAAACAGAAGGCGATGACCCTAAGCGGCGGCGAGCGGCGGCGGCTCGAAATCACCCGGGCGCTCGCCACCAACCCCCGCTTCATTTTGCTCGACGAACCGTTCAGCGGCGTGGACCCAATCAACGTCTACGAGGTCCAAAAGATCATCGCCCACCTGCGCGACCGCGGGCTGGGCGTCCTCATCACCGATCACAGCGTGAGGGAAACCCTGGCCATCGTCAACCGGGCCTACATCATCTGCGACGGCGAAATTCTTTGTCACGGTAGCAGCGAGTTCCTGATCAACGACGAGCAAGCTCGCCGGGTGTATCTGGGGCCGCGCTTCACCGCCTGAGATCGGATGGGCCGATCTCCGGTAACCCCACAGGAGAAGCAAGTCATGGAAGTCATCGTGAGCGCAAGGCATTTCGAACTCGGCGACGAGCTGAGAACCTATGCGGAAGCCAAGGTGACCGAGCTTGCCCAAGAGCATCCCAAGCTCACCACCGCCCGCGTGGTCCTCGAGGTTCAGCGCAATTGGCACATGGCCGAAATCCACCTCAACGGCAAGCATCTCGACCTGATCGCCAGCGCCAAGACCGACGACATGTACGCCAGCATCGACGCGACCGCCGAAAAGCTCGGTCGCCAGCTCCGCAAACATCTAGACAAGATTCAGGAGCACCGCGACAAGGAAAGCATCCGGACCGCCGAGGCGGAGGAAACCGTCGGCGACGAGCAAAGCGAAGTCGCCGAGAAGGCCTAGGCGTCTGCCGCCACCGCAACCCCGCCCGTCCGGAACCCCGGACGGGCGTTCTTCACCCCGGAACCCAGCGCGATGAGCGAATCCTCCCAACATCCGACCTGGCGGCGCCCTTCCTGGGACGAATATTTCCTGAAGCTGGCCATGCTGGCCTCCGAGCGGGCCACCTGTCCGCGCATGCACTGCGGCTGCGTGCTGGTGCGCGACCGCTTCGTCCTCGCCACCGGCTACAACGGCTCCCTGCCCGGCGCCGCCCACTGCTACGACGTGGGCTGCATGGTCGTCAACAACCACTGCGTGCGCACCAACCACGCCGAAATCAACGCCATCTGCCAGGCCACCCGCCACGGCGTCAGCCTCGGCGGCGCCACCGCCTACGTCACCAACATGCCCTGCACCAACTGCGCCAAAGCCCTGGTCGCGGCGGGCATCCTCCGGGTGGTCGTCTTCTCCGATTTCCACGACACCCTCGCCGAGCAGTTCTTCGCCGAGTCCGGCGTCACTCTCGAACGCCTCCCCATGCCCGGACGCGACATCCACTACCACCTCGAAGACTACTCCTCCGCCCGGCCCGCCCAGGGGCCGGAAGCAACCAACTGAGCGGCCCCGCAGCATGGAGCGATTCTCCTCCCAGGACGTGCCGAACGGTCCGGGCGTGTACCTCTTCCGCGACGCGGCCGGCGAGGTGATCTACGTCGGCAAGGCCCGCTCCCTGCGCAAGCGCCTGTCCAGCTATTTCCAGCCCAGCCGCGGCGCCACCGCCGACCCCAAGCTGCGCGCCCTCATCCACAGCATCGCCGCCTACGAGACCATCCAGGTCCGCAGCGAGGGCGAGGCCCTCAACCTCGAATCCCGCCTCGTCAAGCAGTACCATCCCCGCTACAATGTCGAGCTGCGCGACGACAAGCGCTACCTGCTTCTCTGCATCGACCCGGACGAGCCCTTCCCCCGCTTCCAGTTCGCCCGCATCCGGCGCAACGACAACCGGCTCTACTTCGGCCCCTTCCCCTTCGCCCGCGCCCTGCGCGAGACCGCCGACTTCCTGGCCAAGCGCTTCGGCCTGCGCACCTGCAACGTCCGCGTCCCCACCGCCGAGCAGCGCACCCACTGCCTCGAACACCAAATCCGCGACTGCTGCGGCCCCTGCATCGGCCTCGTCACCGCCGAGGAGTACCGCGAGCGCCTCGACCGGGCCATCGCCGTCCTCCGGGGCGACATCAAGGCCGTCGTCGCGGAACTCGAAGAGCGCATGCGCGACCACGCCCGCAACCTCCGCTTCGAGGACGCCGCCCAACTGCGCGACATGATCGCCAACCTCCGCACCACCTGCCAGCCCCGCCAGCGCTCCTTCGCCAACGCCACCCTCGAGCGCGTCGCCTCCCCCGGCGAGGAGGGCGTGCGCGACCTTCAGGAAGCCCTAGGCATCCGCCGCGAACCCCGCCATATCGAATGCTTCGACATGTCCAACATCGGCGGCCGCTTCGCCGTCGGCAGCATGGTCTGCTTCCGCGACGGCAAACCCGCCCGCAACGACTACCGCCGCTTCCGCATCCGCAGCGAGGAGGCCACCGACGACACCGCCATGATGCGCGAAGTCCTCGGCCGGCGCTACCGCCGCCTCCTCGAACAGGGCGACCCCCTTCCCGACCTCATCATGGTGGACGGCGGCAAGGGCCAGCTCGGCACCGCCCTCGACATCCTCCACGAAATCGGCCTCCCCCCCACTCCCCTGCTCGGACTCGCCAAGCGCAACGAGGAAGTCTTCCTCCCCGGCCGTCCCGAACCGGTCGTCCTCCCCCGGACCGGACTGGCCCTCAAACTCCTCCAGGCCATCCGCGACGAGGCCCACCGCTTCGCCATCAGCTACCACCGCCAACTGCGCGAACAGCGCATCAAGGACTCCCTCCTCGACGAAATCCCCGGCATCGGCGCCAAACGCCGCCAGGAACTCCTCGTCCGCCTCGGCTCCGTCCGCCGCATCGCCGACCTCGACGCCGAAGCCATCGCCGCCGCCGTCCCCGGCCTCGGCCCCAAACTGGCCCACCAGATCCGCACCTTCCTCCGCCGCCGCCTGGGACTTGACAACCCGTGACCCCCGCTTGCCGGGCCAGTCCCCAGCCGCTACATTTCCACCGTTCGGCCGAAAACGCCTGCCCTTCAAGCCAGATTCCCGCACCATGAAATCAGGTAAATCCTTTCTCGAACGCCTGCTCGACCGCGTGGACCGCCTGGACTCCACCAGTCTCCAGGCCTACATCCTCCGCCTGGTGCGCGACCGCGGTTTCCTCGAAACGGTCTTCAACACCATCCGCGAGGGCCTGATCGTCATCGACCGCAATCTCCGCATCCGCTACATCAACGCCGCCGCCACCCGCCTGCTCGGCATCCAGAACGATCCCGAGGGCGAACGCATCGACCGCCACCTCCGCGAGGTGGACTGGAACAATCTGATGGAGGGCGCCCCCGAGCAGTGGCAGCGCTCCTCCCGCCAGGAAATCGAGATTTTCTACCCCGAGCACCGCTACCTCAGCTTCTACCTCGTCCCCGTCGGCGGCGACGCCGACGCGCGCCCCCGCACCCTCCCCGTCGCCGCCCTCATCCTCCAGGACGTCACCGAATCCCACGTCCACACCGAGCAGCACGTGGAATCCCAGCGCGTCCAGGCCATCACCATGCTCGCCGCCGGCGTCGCCCACGAACTCGGCAACCCCCTCAACAGCCTCACCATCCACCTCCAGCTCCTCTCCCGCTGCCTCGCCGACGTCCCCGACCCCGAACTGGCCAGGGAAACCGGCGAACTCCTCGAGGTCGCCGCCCAGGAAGTGAGACGGCTCGACGGCATCGTCCGCAACTTCCTCCACGCCATCCGCCCCGTCCCCCTCGAACTCAAGCCCCTCGATCTCTGCCAAACCCTCGTCGCCACCATCCAATTCCTCCGCCGGGAAATCGAGGAGCGCGGCATCCAGGTCGAGGCCGCCATGCCCGAATCCCTCCCCATCGTCATGGGCGACAACGACCAGCTCCGCCAAGCCTTCTTCAACATCCTCCGCAACAGCGTCCAGGCCATGACCCAGGGCGGCCTCATCCGCATCGAGTGCGGCGTCCGCGACGACTTCGTCGATGTCCGCTTCGCCGACAACGGCCAGGGCATGACCACCGAGCAGATCACCCGCATCATGGAACCCTACTACACCACCAAACCCGACGGCACCGGCCTCGGCATGCTCATCGTCGAGCGCGTGGTGCGCGGCCACGGCGGCGAACTCGGCATCGAGAGCTGTCCCGACCGCGGCACCACCATCACCGTCAGCCTGCCCCGCCACGAGCGCCGCGTGCGCCTCCTCGAAGCCCCCCCGGCCGGCAAGATCATCGAAATCGACGGGGAGGGAACCCCGGCACCGACGGCAGGAGACGAGCCATGAACGACCGCCGCCCCATGGTCCTGGTCGTCGACGACGAGCGCAACACCCGCGACGGACTCCGCCGCGCCTTCCGCCACAAGTACGACATCCTCCTCGCCGAGGACGCCGCCAGCGGCCTCGCCCTCCTGCGCGAAAACCACGTCGATGTCCTCGTCACCGACCTGCGCATGCCCGGCATGGACGGCATGACCCTCACCCGCGAGGTCGCCGCCAAGGACAACGCCCCCATCATCATCATGCTCACCGCCTACGGCACCCTCGAAACCTCCGTCCAGGCCATGAACGTCGGCGCCTACGACTACCTCACCAAACCCATCGACCTCGGCAACCTCGAAATGGTCATCGACCGCGGCCTCGAATCCCGCCGCGAACGCAGCGCCAGCGCCGCCCTCCGCGACCGCATGGACGAGGGCGGCGAGTTCGCCGGCATCGTCGGCAACTCCCGCGCCATGGCCGACGTCTTCGAAACCGTCCGCCAGGTGGCCGACGCCCGCTCCACCGTCCTCCTCACCGGCGAGAGCGGCACCGGCAAGGAACTCTTCGCCAAGGCCATCCACCAGCTCAGCCCCCGCGCCGACCGCCCCTTCATCGTCGTCCACTGCGCCTCCCTCAACCAGAACCTCCTCGAAAGCGAACTCTTCGGCCACGAAAAAGGCGCCTTCACCAGCGCCCACGAACGCTCCACCGGACGCTTCGAAATGGCCGACGGCGGCACCCTGTTCCTCGACGAGATCGGCGAGATCGAACTCCCCATCCAGGTGAAGCTCCTCCGCGTCCTCGAAACCCGCACCTTCGAGCGGGTCGGCGGCGGCAGGCCCATCCAGGTGGACGTGCGCCTGGTCGCCGCCACCAACCGCGACCTCAAGGCCATGGTCGACCAGGGCACCTTCCGCGAGGACCTCTTCTACCGCCTCAACGTCGTCAACATCACCCTCCCCCCCCTGCGCGAACGCCTCGAAGACCTCCCCTGCCTCCTCGAACATTTCCTGCACGTCTTCGCCGCCGAAAACGGCAAGAAACTCACCGGCTTCGCCCCCGAGGCCACCGACCTCCTCCTCGCCTACCGCTGGCCCGGCAACGTCCGCGAACTGCGCAACTGCGTCGAGCGCATGGTGGTCATGGCCAGAGGCGACCGCCTCACCCTCAAGGACGTCCCCGCCGACATCCGCAACGCCGTGGCCCAGGCCCTCCACGAACCCGGGCCGGACACCGACGCCCCCGCCGCCGCCCGCACCCTCGACATCGACGCCAACGAGCGCGAACTCATCGTCCGCGCCCTCCAGCAGACCGGCGGCAACCGCACCGAGGCCGCCCGCTTCCTCGGCATCAGCCGCCGCACCCTCCACCGCAAACTCCACACCTACCACCTCGAAGACTTCTAGGACGATTGCATCGCCCGCCCGAAACGGTTATCTTCTTCTACGGTCCCAACGAAAGCGAGGTGGGCCATGAACCTCTTCTCTTTTGGCGCCCACAAGGACGAAGCAGTCCGCAAGGCGGCAGTGGCCGGCACCTTCTATCCCTGGTTGGCGGAGGAACTCCGCCGCGACGTCCGGGCCTATCTTGACCTGGCCAAAATCCCCGAGCTGCCGGGAACCATCCTGGCCGCCCTGGCCCCCCATGCAGGCTACTCCTTCTCCGCCCGCCTCGCCGCCCCCGTCCACCGCGCCATCGCCGCCGTCCCCTTCGACACCCTCGTCGTCATCGGCCACGACTTCCACGCCGCCGGGCTCGTCGCCCTGCTCACCACCGCCAAAACCTTCCAGACCCCCCTCGGGGACGTGCCGGTGGACACCGCCCTCGCCAAGGCCCTGGCCGCCCACGACCCGCGGATCGTCTACCATCCGGGCGCCCACACCCGCGACCACACCATCGAGGTCCACCTGCCCTTCCTCCAGGTCATGGAACGCAAATGCCGCGTCCTCCCCGTCCTCTTCGGCGAACCCACCGAAGAGCACTGCGCCGCCCTGGCCGAAGCCCTCCGCGCCTGCGCCGGCAAACGCCGCCTCTTCATCCTCGCCAGCACCGACCTCTGCCACTTCCCAACCGCCAGCGACGCCCGCGAACTCGACCGCGAAACCATGGCCAAAGTCACCGCCCTCGACCTGCCCGCGCTCTTCGCCCACCTGGCCAAATTCCAATCCGGCGAACGCAATATCCAGACCGCCATGTGCGCCGCCGGCGGCGTCGGCACCGCCATGCTCTTCGCCAAAGCCCAGGGCGCGGACAGCTTCCACATTCTCCGGACCGCCAACTCGGCCGATGTCTCCCGCGACGACTCCCGCGTCGTCGGCTACGCCGCGGGCCTGTTTCTGAAATCCGCCGCGAAAACCGCCGCGCCCGCCTTCGACGTTCCCGAACCCGTGCGCCGCGAACTCCTCGCCCTCGCCCGCCACCGCATCCGCACCGCCGCCGCCGGCGAAACCCTGGACTACACGCCCTCCGCCGAACTCCGCGAGCACCTCGAAACCCCCGCCGCCGTCTTCGTCACCC
>LVAZ01000184.1 GCA_001603055.1 Victivallales bacterium Lenti_02 | reverse complement strand
CGCGAACGGCGACTGGCGCCTGCTCCCCGACTCCCCCTGCCGGAATGCCGCCATCCCCCTCCATCCCGACATTCCCGAAGAGCACCGCGTCACCCGCCAGTGGAACGGCATCGGCCAGTGGACCGAACGGGCCGACGGGGGAAGCCGGCACATCGGCGCCTTCGCCCCCGTCCAGCCCTGAGTCACAACCGGAAATCGGCGGGAAATCTCCGCTGCCCGCTTGTTTCCCGCCGGTAGGATGCCTACTGTTCAGCAGAATCCGATGATGTGGAGCGGGAGGCCCCGACAGCTAAGGGAAACCGACATGAAGACTCGACTGCTCCTGATGGCCGGCCTGGTTCTCGGGCTCAGCGGTTGCAGCAGCGTGTACTACGGCACGATGGAGAAGTTCGGGGTACACAAGCGCGAGATCATGGTGGACCGCGTCAAGGCGGCGCGGGACACGCAGAACGAGGCGAAAGAGCAGTTCCTGACCGCCATGGAGCAGTTCCGGAGCGTCACCCGCTTCGACGGTGGGAATCTGGAGCGGGAGTACAACAAACTCAACGCCACGTTGCAGAAGAGCGAGGCGGCAGCGGCGGCCGTGCGCGACCGCATCCGCGCCGTGCAGGATGTCTCGGAGGCGCTTTTCAAGGAATGGCGCGGCGAGATCAAGCAGTATTCGAGCGACAGCCTGCGGCGGTCGAGCCAGCGGAAATACGACCTCACCGAGGCCAAGTACCAGGAACTGATGGCCGCCATGAAACGGGCCGAGGGCAAGCTGGAGCCCGTGCTCGTCGCCCTGCGCGACCAGGTGCTCTTCCTGAAGCACAACCTGAACGCCAAAGCCATCGCGGGACTGAGCGACGAACTCGTCAGCGTGCAGACCAATGTGGACAGTCTGGTGCGCGACATGGACCTGGCCATCGCCCAGGCCGACACCTTCATCGCCGCGCTGCAGGAAGAATAGGCTACTCCGTGAACGTCTTGCCCTCGGCGAAGGGGCAGACCTCGCGGAAATTGCAGCGGCGGCAGACCCGCTCGTTCTCGCAGCAGGGGAAATCCTCCTCGGCAGCCACGTTCGCCGCCGGATTCCGGAGCAGGCCGCGCATCGCCGCCGAACTTTCCAGGATGTAGCTCCGGGCGTTGACCAGAGTGTCGGCATGGACCGGGTACTCGCTGACCCGGGCGTTGTCCTTGAGGAACACCCCGAGCAGGCGCACCTTGTCCAGTGGCGTGTACCATTCCTCGCTGGCGTAGAGCGCGTAGCAGGCCAACTGCACTTCGAGGCTTTCGCGCTGCTCGCCGCCGGTCTTCCAGTCGATGATCCGCAACTGGTTTTCCGGGTCGGTGTAGGCGAAGTCCACCGCCACCCAGACCTTGAGTCCTTCGAGCTGGAAGGAGGCCAGCGTGTCCACCGGCTTCCAGTTCAGGTAGGGGGTGGCGAGGATTTCGCGCAGGGTGGCCGAGTCGGCGAAGGCTTGCAGGCAGCCGTAGACTTTGTCCTTGACCTCCTCGGTCGCCGCCTCGGGCAGATTCTTGCCGTTGCCGTAGTACAGCTCGAAGAGATTGGTCTTCTTGGGGCTTTTCTGCCATTCCCGGCCGACGGCCTCGATCCAGCCCTGGCGCAGCATCATGCGGGCGCGGGCGAGCAGCGCCCCCGCCGCGACGCCCTCGTTGGTCTGGGCGTGGCGCTTGAGCGCCTGGGCGATGGTGTCGTGGACGATGGAGCCGGCCCACATGGGCAGGCTGGTCAGATTCTTCAGGATGTAGAGCTGCCGGGTGCGCGCCGAGGCGTCCGACTCCCAGCCGCCCCAGGAGCCGTAGTACTGGTAGTAGTAGGCCCGCCGGCACTGCCGGAAGAGCCCGTCGCGGGACACGGACCAAGTCAGTTCATTCGCCAGTTTCGCCACGGGCCTTGCCCTCTTTCTGTTCCTCGCGACGGCGTTGGAAAAACGCCTGGATGACGGCGCGGCACTCCGCTTCGAGCAGTCCGCTCTCGACCTTGACCCGATGGAGCATGCCGGGGAAGCCGGTGATGTCGAGCGCCCCGCCGGCCGCGCCCATGCGCGGATCGGGGCAGCCGAAGACCAGCCGCCCGAGCCGGGCGTTCACCATGGCCCCGGCGCACATGGCGCAGGGTTCCTTGGTCACGTACAATGTCGCCTCGGTGAGCCGCCAGTCGCCGATGGTGGCCGCCGCCTGGGTCAGCACGATCATCTCGGCGTGGGCGGTGGCGTCCTTGAGCATCTCGACCTGATTGCCCGCGCGGGCGATCACCGCGCCCTGATGCCAGACCACCGCGCCCACCGGCACCTCGCCGCGCTCCCCGGCCGCGACCGCCTGGCGCAGCGCCAGACGCATGCAGGACTCGTCGGTTTGGGCGGGATCGAGCAGATTCATCGCACCGACAGCTCTTCCAGCAGACGCCGCGCCCGCTCGGGCTGTCCGTCCACGGCCAGGGCCGCGATCCGCCGCAGGCGCGCCAGGCGCGGGTCGGCGCTGGCCCCGGCCCGCTCGATGCGGTCGAAGCCGGCCGCCACCTCGAGCAGATGGCTGCGCAGGTCGTGGTAGTACAGATCGAGCAACTGTTCGGGACTCTTGACGGGAGCGAGGGGCATCGGCAACTCCGGTTGACCACGGGACGCGGACACCAACTTAGCAGGCTGCGCCCCGTGGTCAAGGCGCGGACCGCATTGCAGCCGTCCGGCAAAGGACTACACTATGGGCGGTGTTCGTGTCTGCGCCGCAACGATCGGGAAAAGCACTATGAATCGTCATCTCTCGCTCCTTGCCGCGCTGGTTCTTGCCGCCGCAGGCAACCTGTTTTCGGCCCCGCTCGACGAGCCGCGCCTCGCGGCCGTCCGGGAATCCCTCGGCAGGGGGGCCTCCTTCCTGCTGTCCCGACAGCAGGAGGACGGCTCCTGGTTCCGGCATCCCGCGATCACCGCCCTGGTCTGCATGAGCCTCATCGACTCGCCCCAGTACGCCAGCGATCCGACCGTGAAGGCGGCGGCGGGCCGGGGCCTCGATTTCGTGGTCCGCTTCGGCAAAGCCGACGGCTCGATCTGGGCCGAGGGGGCCGAGCAGTATCCCAACTACTGCACGGCGGTCAGCCTCGTGGCCCTGGCCGCCGCCGACCGTCCCGGAGACCGGGAGATCGTCCGCCGCGCCCGCGATTTCCTGATGAGCCCCGCCTCCCAGTTCAGCGAACTGCCCGAGACCGACCCCTCCTACGGCGGCATCGGCTACGGCAAGCGGGGCCGTCCCGACCTCAGCAACACCCAGTGGGCGCTCGAAGCCCTGGCCATGACCGACCACCTCGACCGCGAACCCCTCAACCACGACCCCGAAAAGGCCAAACAGGCCGATCTCGCCTGGGAGCGCGCCCGCGTCTTCCTCGCCAACTGCCAGAATCTCGCCGAAACCAACCAGGCCGCCTGGGTGATGAGCGACCCCGCCAACCGCGGCGGCTTCATCTACATGCCCGGCGGCACCGAGGAGGGTCTCGAACCAGAAAGCAAGGCCGGCGAAGGCGAGGCGGAGGGGCGGCGCGGCCTGCGCAGCTACGGCAGCATGACCTACGCCGGCTTCAAAAGCATGCTCTACGCGAAAATCGAGAAGGACGACGTGCGCGTGCAGGCCGCCTTCGACTGGATTCGCCGCCACTTCACCTTCGCCGAAAACCCCGGCGTCGGCCCCCAGGGCCATTTCTACTTCCTCCACACCGCCGCCAAGGCCCTGCATGTCTTCGGCGAGGAGACCGTGGTCGACATGGCGGGAACCCCCCATGCCTGGCGCCGCGTCTTCGTGGACCAGGTCCTCGCCATGCAGAAGCCCGAGGGTTTCTGGGTGAACGACGCCAGCGCCCGCTGGATGGAAGGCATGCCCGAACTCACCACCGCCTACGCCATGATGGCCCTCGAAATCGCCGCCGGCGGCACTCTCAAGTAGCCAGAAAACCGCCTGCACATGAAGAGGGTTCTTGCTCCGCCTAGATTCTCAAGCATTTCGGTTGAGTAATGCAACATTGATGATATGTTGTGGTCCATAGGAGAAACAACAATCATCAAGGGCAAGACCGATGAAAGTATCGACCAAAGGCAGATATGGGATGCGGATCATGGTGGAACTGGCCGTTCGCTATGGTTCCGGCCCGGTGCTGGTGACCGCTCTGTCCGAGAGCCAGGGGATTTCCGCCAACTACATCCATATTCTGATGGGCGGGCTGAAAACCGCCGGGCTGGTGCGTTCCCTGCGCGGCCCGAACGGGGGCTATGAACTGGCCCGCAAACCGGAGGATATCACCGCCCAGGATGTGGTCCTGGCCCTCGAGGGGGAGACGGTGCCCGCCGAATGCGTGTCCGAACCCGGCTGCTGCCCGCGCTCGGCCCATTGCGTCACCCGCGACATGTGGTGCCGGATCGCCGCCTCGGCCGACGAGATTCTGAAGAGCCAGACCCTTGCCCAACTGGCGGAAAGCCAGTGCAGGCATGAGCACGATCTGACCTATACCATCTAGCCATGCCCGTCCATCCCGCCAAACCAGCCATGCCTCCGACCATGCAGATGGCATGCGCCTGTCTTCGCCGGTTGCGCTTCTAGCCTCCCCCGCCTGCGCAACCGGCCCCGCCCACCCTTTTTTCCCTTTTCTTGCCGACCAGCAAAACCCTCCCAGACGGAAGACATGAGATGAGCAACTACAAACTCGCCACCCTCGGACTCCATGCGGGCCAGACCGCCGATCCCACCACCGGCGCCCGCGCCGTGCCGATCTACCAGACCACCTCCTACGTGTTCAAAAGCAGCGAACACGCGGCCAATCTCTTCGCCCTGAAGGAATTCGGCAACATCTACACGCGCCTGATGAACCCGACCACCGACGTGTTCGAGCAACGGATCGCGGCCATCGAGGGCGGCACCGGAGCGCTCGCCGTCGCCTCCGGCCAGGCCGCCATCAGCTACGCCCTTCTGGCCATCACCCGCCTCGGCGACCACATCGTCGCGGCCAACAACCTCTACGGCGGCACCTACCAGCTTCTCAACCACACCTTCCCCAAACTCGGGCGGACCGCCACCTTCGTCAACTCGCGCGACCCGGAAGCCTTCCGCCAGGCGCTCACCCCCCGGACCCGCGCGATCTACGTCGAGACCATCGGCAATCCCAAGCTGGACGTGCCGGACTTCGCGGCCATCGCCGCCATCGCCCACGAGGCGGGCATCCCCCTGGTGGTGGACAACACGGTCGGCGTCGGCCTCGTCCGCCCCATCGAGCACGGGGCCGACATTCTGGCCAGCTCCGCCACCAAGTACATCGGCGGCCACGGCACCTCCATCGGCGGGGTCATCGTGGACTCGGGCCGCTTCCAGTGGAACAACGGGAAATTCCCGGAGTTCACCGAGCCGGACCCCAGCTATCACGGGATCGTCTACTGGGACGCCCTGGGCAACGTGCCGGGACTCGGCAACGTGGCCTTCATCTTCAAAATCCGCCTCACTCTGCTGCGCGACCTCGGGGCCGCCCTCAGCCCCTTCAACGCCCACCAGTTCCTGCTCGGCCTCGAAACCCTGGCCCTGCGCCAGAAGCAGCACTCGGCCAACGCCCTGGCCGTGGCCCGCTGGCTCGAACAGCATCCCCTGGTGAGCTGGGTGACCTATCCCGGACTCGAATCCGACCCCGGCCACGCCAACGCCGTGAAGTACCTCAAGAACGGTTTCGGCGGGCTGGTCGGCTTCGGCATCAAGGGCGGCGTCGAGGCGGGCCGGAAGTTCATCGACTCGGCCAAGCTGCTGTCGCATGTGGCCAACATCGGCGACGCCAAGAGCCTCGTCATCCATCCCGCCTCCACCACCCACCAGCAGCTCACCGAAGAGCAGCAACTGGCCACCGGCGTCCGCCCGGACTACCTCCGTCTCTCCATCGGCCTCGAAGACCTCGAGGACATCAAGGCCGACATCGACCAAGCCCTGAAACAGGCCAGCGCCTGACCACGGAACCACCGACCATGAGCACCATATACAGCGACAACTCCCATTCCATCGGCAACACGCCGCTGGTGAAGCTGAACCGCGTCACCGCCGGGGCGGGCGCCACCGTCCTGGCCAAAATCGAAGGCCGCAACCCCGCCTATTCGGTGAAATGCCGCATCGGGGCCGCCATGGTCTGGGAGGCCGAAAAGCAGGGGTTGCTGAAACCCGGGGGCGAAATCATCGAGCCCACCAGCGGCAACACCGGCATCGCCCTGGCCTACGTCGCCGCCGCCCGCGGCTACAAGCTGACCCTCACCATGCCCGAAACCATGAGCATCGAGCGGCGACGCGTCCTCGCCGCCTTCGGCGCCAACCTCATTCTCACCCCCGGCAGCGAGGGCATGAAGGGGGCGATCAAACGGGCCGAGGAAATCGCCGCCTCGGACCCGAAGCGCTACTTTCTGCCCCAGCAGTTCAAGAACCCCGCCAATCCCGGCATCCATCTGCGCACCACCGGCCCGGAAATCTGGGACGCCACCGGCGGCGAGGTGGACGTGCTGGTGGCCGGGGTCGGCACCGGCGGCACCATCACCGGCATTTCCCGGTTCTGGGAGCAGATTCGCAACCGCCCCCTCTACTCGGTGGCGGTCGAACCCGCGGAAAGCCCGGTCATCAGCCAGAAGCTGGCGGGCGCGGAACTCAAGCCCGGCCCCCACAAGATCCAGGGTATCGGCGCGGGATTTATTCCCGACACCCTCGATCTTTCCATCGTGGACCGGGTCGAACAGGTGAGCAGTGCCGAGTCCTTCGAGTTCTCCCGCCGTCTGGCGCGGGAGGAGGGTCTCCTCTCCGGCATCTCGTGCGGCGCGGCCACCGCCGTCGCGGTCCGCCTCGCCCACCTGCCCGAATTCGCGGGCAAGACGATCGTCGTCATCCTCCCCGACGCGGGCGAACGCTACCTCTCGACCCCCTTGTTCGAGGATACGGGCAACTAACCGGAAGCCCCCCGTTGCTCTACCTGGACCATAACGCCACCACTCCCCTCGATCCGGCGGTGCGCGCCGAGATGGACGACTGTCTCGACCGCACCGTCGGCAACCCCTCCAGTCCCCACGGTCTCGGCCAGGAGGCCAAACGCATCCTCGACCGGGCGCGGGCGCGGGTGGCCGCCCTGGTCGGTGCGCGGTCCCACGAGATTCTCTTCACCAGCGGCGGCACCGAGGCGGACAATCTGGCCGTCTTCGGGAGCGTCGCCGCCATTCCCGCCCGCCGCCACCTTGTCTCCGTCGCGAGCGAGCACCAGGCGGTGCGCAACCCCGTCACCCATCTGGCGGAAACCGGCCACGAGGTCTCCTGGGCCAAAATCGACCGCCAGGGGCGGATCGACCCCGCCGGCCTGGCCGGGCTGGTGCGCGAGGACACGGCTCTGGTTTCGGTCATGCTCGCCAACAACGAGACCGGGGTCATCCAGCCCGTCGCCGAACTGGCCGAACCCGTCCATGCCAAGGGGGCCCTGCTGCACAGCGACGCCGTCCAGGCCCTCGGCAAGATTCCGGTGGACGTGGCCGCGCTCGGCGTGGACCTGCTCTCCCTTTCCAGCCACAAAATCCATGGCCCCCAGGGCGTGGGCGCGCTGTACGTGCGGGCAGGCACCCGGATCGCGCCGCTGCTCTTCGGCGGCCAGCAGGAACGGGGGCTGCGCCCCGGCACCGAAAACGTCGTGGGCATCGCCGGCTTCGGCAAGGCCTGCGAGCTGGCGACCACCCGGCTGGCGGCGGACGCCGACCGCGTCGCCCGGCGGCGCGGGGAATTCGAAGCCGCGCTCCGGCAGCGCCTTCCCCAGATCGTCGTCCACGGGGTCGCCGCCCCGCGCCTGCCCAACACCAGCTACATCGGCTTCCCCGGCCTCAACGGGGAGGCGCTGGCCCTCCTGCTCGATCTGCTCGGGGTGGCGGTCGCCACCGGCTCCGCGTGCAGTTCCGCCGCCCACGGCCCCTCCCATGTCCTCCAGGCCATGGGGCTATCCTACCAGGAAGCCGCCTCGGCCATCCGCTTCTCCTTCGGGCGGGAGCATACCGCCGAGGACATCGCCCTGGCGGTCGAGCGCGTCTGCCAGGCGGTCGCCGACCTGCGCCGGAGCTAGGGAACGACCAGGAACATGCGCTGGATCGCCTGCCGCGCCCGCTCGGCGGTCGCCGGGTCCACCTCCACCTGCCCGCGCAGATCCTCCAGACACCAGAGAATTTTTTCCAGGCTGGCCCGCTTCATGTTCGGACAGGTCATCCGGGCATTGGCCGGATAGAACGTCTTGCCCGGATTCTCCAGGCGCAGACGATGCAGCAGCCCCTCCTCGGTGGCGATGATGAACTGGTCGTGGTCCGTCTGCCGGCAGAAGGCCAGAATGCCGGCCGTGCTGGCCAGATGGTCGGCCAGCTCGCGGACGGCGGGCGGGCACTCGGGGTGGGCCACCACCAGCGCCTGCGGATGCTGCCTGCGGGCCTCCTTCACCAGCATCGGCAGAATCCGCTCGTGGGTCGGGCAGTAGCCGTCCCACAGAATCAGCTCGCGCCCGGTCTGCTCGGCGGTCCAGGAACCCAGATTGCGGTCCGGCACGAAGAGAATCGGCCGGTCCTTGGGCAGACTGCGGACGATGGCCGGGGCGTTGCCGCTGGTACAGCAAATGTCCGACTCCGCCTTCACCGCCGCCGTGGTGTTCACGTAGCAGACCACCGCGCAGCCGGGATGCTCGGCCTTCTTCGCCCGCACCGCCTCGGCGGTCGCCATGTCGGCCATCGGGCAGCCCGCATTGGTGTCGGGCATCAGCACCATGCTCTTCGGATTGAGTATCTTCGCCGTCTCGGCCATGAAGTAGACGCCGCAGAAGACGATGACCGCCGCCTCCACCGTGGCCGCGCGCCGCGCCAGCTCGAGGGAGTCGCCGACGAAATCCGCCACGTCCTGGACCTCCCCCACGGTGTAGTTGTGGGCGAGAATCACCGCCTGCCGCTGCTGGCGCAGGGCGTCGATGCGGGAAATCAGGCTGTCGCTCATGGAAATAACCTCCGCCGGACGGGCGAGCGAAAAAAAAGCCGGTCCCGAGGCTCGGAACCGGCAGGCGGGACGTGGCCCGAAACTAGGCCTGGACGATGCTGACGCGGCGCCCGGTCTTCTCGAACTGCACCACGCCGTCCTTCAGGGCGAACAGGGTGAAGTCGCGGCCGCAGCCGACGTTCTTGCCGGGGTGGAACACGGTGCCGCACTGGCGCACGATGATGCTGCCGGCGCTGACGGACTCGCCGCCGTAGGCCTTCACGCCACGGTACTTCGGATTGCTGTCGCGGCCGTTCCGGCTGGAGGATTGACCTTTTTTATGTGCCATGATGCGTCTCCGTCGCTATCGCAGAAATGGTGATGAAACTGGCAAAGTCCGGATAACATACCCGCACTATCGCGGGAGTCAAAGGCTGTCGTTTGTCTGTTTGTCCTGGCGCGCCGAAGAGAGTGCTGTAAGGTAGGGCCAGGTGGCAAGGGGCCATCGCAACCGAGAGGCGCACGCCATGAAACTGTCCGTCATGCTGTTTCCCTATCAGTCCGGTCTGGTCAACGGCGAATGGAAGCCGGGCGAACTGGTCGAGGCGTTCCGCTCGGCCGGCATCGCGGGCGTGGAGCCCATGCTGAGCAACCTCGTGGCCGCCCCGGAACTCTGGCGGGAATTCATCGCCGCCGCCCGCGCCGCCGGGATGGCCTTCACCTGCTACGACATCGGGGTCAATCTGGTCGGCAACAACCCGGACGAGCGGGAGGCGGCCCTGCAGACGGCGCTGTCCGGCATCGCCTACGCCCGCGACACCCTCGGCTGCTCCACCGTCCTGCTGGCGGGCACGCGCCCCGCCCCCGGCATGAGCGAGGCCGAAGGCCGCGTCATCTACGCCGACATGCTGGCCCGCGTCATCGACCGGGCGGGCGACTGCGGGGTCACCGTCACCATCGAGGACTTCGGCGTCTATCCCCTGTTCACCGCCGCCGGGGGGCATTGTCTCGAGGTGCTGCGGGCCGTGGACCGGAAGGCCATGCGCTTCACCTTCGACAACGGCAACTTCCTGCTCGGCGGGGACCGCCCGATGGCGGTGTTCGACGCGCTCTATCCCTACACCTCCCATGTCCACATCAAGGACTTCACCCCGCGCGAGCCCGACGGCAAACCCTCGCTCACCGCGCCCGACGGCACCCCCTACAAGGGCTGCATGATCGGCGCGGGCGACGCCCAGGTGCGCGACTGCGTGGCCCGCCTCAAGCGGCTGGGCTATCCGGGCTGGATTTCCCTCGAGGTGGGCAGCGGCGACGTGGTGCCCCAGGCCGTCGAGGGCGCCCGCGTGGTCCGGGAAGCCTGGGAGCAAGCCTGATGGACATCCGCGTCTACGATCCGCTGCGCCATGCCGAGGGGGTCTTCGCCCTGTGGAAACAGACCCTGGGCGACACCTATCCCGTGGACCGGGACACCTTTCTGGCCCATGTGCTGGCCTGCACCCTCGGCCGCCCCGCCGGCGCCCTGGTCGCCTGCGACGGCGAGCAGCCGGTCGGCTTCGCCCTCACCGCCGCCAATGGCGAAACCGGCTTTCTCGAAGCCCTGCTGGTGCAACCGGACAGCCAGGGCCGGGGCATCGGCGGCGATCTGCTCGAACAGGCCGAGATCAACCTCTGCGGGGAAGGCTGCCGGAAAGTCTGGCTGGGACGCGGCCCGGACCGGTTCTGGACCGGCCTGCCCAGCGACCTGCCCGCCGCCGGCGAGTTCTTCGCCGCCCACGGCTACGCCGCCCAAAGCCAGGTCTGCGATCTGGTCATCGACCTGCGCGAGAAACGCCCGGTCCTCTACCGGGACCGGCTCGAACGCGCCGGGGCCGAAGTCGTCCCCTGCACACGCGATCTGCTGCCCGCCGTGCTGGCCTTCGAGCAGCGCGAGTTTCCGGGCTGGGTCGCCGGCCTCCTCCGCTTGGCCGCCAAGGGCGAGGAGGCCCAAATCCTGGTGGTGCGCAAAGCCGAGGAAATCATCGGCACCATCCAGACCTTCGCGCCGAATTCCCGCGCCCTCGGCGCCAATCTGGTGTGGCGGGAAACCTTCCCCGGGCCGCTCGGCGGCTACGGCGCGGTGGGCATCGCCAAAACCTGGCGCGGCAGCGGGCTCGGCATCGCCATGTGCGAGGCCGCCGGAATCGCCGTCCGCGCCGCCGGCGCCGATTTCTGCTTCATCGACTGGACGACCATCGTCGATTTCTACGCCCGCGTCGGCGCCCGTGTCTGGCGGACCTTCACCATGGCGAGCAAAGACCTGTAAGCATGGCCCTCCGCCGTTCCATCCCCCTTCTCCTCATCTGGAGCTGCACCATGTCCTCCGCCTGGCAACCCAACTACGACGAAACGAAAATCCCCGCCTACGAACTGCCCGAATTGCTGCTCGGCGCGGACGGTGCCCGGATCGCGGACGCCGCCGCCTGGGAGGCCAAACGCCGCCCCGAGCTGCTCGAACTCTTCCGCGAACACATGTTCGGCCGCATGCCGGGACGCCCGGCCGGCCTGCACTGGCGGGTGCTCGACGACGCCCCCGCCCTCGACGGCCGCGCCCGCCGCCGCCAGGTCCGCATCTTCCTCACCGCCGCCGACGCCCAGCCCTTCTTCGACCTCCTCCTCTACCTCCCCGCCGAAGCGAAGAAGCCCGTCCCCGCCTTCATCGGTCTCAACTTCCGCGGCAACCACGCCATCCACCCCGACCCCGCCATTCTCATCCACCAGAGCTGGGTCCGCAACGACGAGGCCGCCGGCATCACCGAAAACCGGGCCACGGAGGCCTCGCGCGGCGCCCAGGCCCGGCGCTGGCCCGTCGAGCGCATCCTCGCCCGAGGCTACGCCCTCGCCACCGTCTACTACGGCGACATCGATCCCGACTACGACCACGGCTTCACCCGGGGCGTCCACCCCCTGTTCCGCGACATGGGCATCCCCGAGGCCTCGCTCGGCTCGATTTCGGCCTGGTCCTGGGGCCTCAGCCGGGCGCTCGACTACCTGGAGACGGACCGCGGCATCGACGGCGGGCGGGTGGCGGTGATGGGCCACTCGCGCTTGGGCAAAACCGCTCTCTGGGCCGGAGCCAACGACCCCCGCTTCGCCCTCGTCGTCAGCAACAACTCGGGCTGCGGCGGCGCCGCCCTCTCCCGCCGCCGCATCGGGGAAACCGTCTGGCGCATCAACACCGCCTTCCCCCATTGGTTCTGCGCCAAATTCAAGGAATACAACAACCGCGAGGACGCCCTGCCCTTCGACCAGCACGCCCTGATCGCCCTCGCCGCCCCCCGCCCCGCCTGCGTGGCCAGCGCCAACGACGACCACTGGGCCGACCCCAAGGGCGAGTTCCTCGCCACCTACCACGCCGCCCCGGCCTATGCACTCTACGGACGGAAAGGGCCCGAATCGGCGGNNGGCAAAAGCCCAATAGCCCGCCGCCGCCGCCCGTTTCCGGCAAAGGTGACCAACGGCGGGTCGAAGTTCGGGAGCGGCGGGCTACAGTACATGTTTTCTTTCCGTACCTTCCAGACCGCGCGGCAGACGTCGCGGCGGCATGATGCAGACCAGGAGAAACGGCCATGAGCAGCGGCCAGGACGATACCCCGGCAAACCTGCCGGAAGCCATTAGCCCCAGCGACCAGCACGCCCAGCGGCTCCACAAGCTGAACCAACTGCGCGCGGCGGGAATCGACCCCTTCGGCGGCCGCGTCGACGGCATCCTCGAAACCAGCGCCGTCCGCGCCGAATTCGAGAAAGACGAGGCCGCGAATCCCGAGCCGGAAACCTCCTTCACCATCGCCGGCCGCCTGATGGGCAAGCGCATCATGGGCCGCAGCCTCTTCGCCGACCTCAAGGATTCGAGCGGCCGGATGCAGCTCTTCGTGCAGAAGAACATCCTCGGCGACGAGGAGTTCGAGCAGTTCCGCCAGCTCGATCTGGGCGACATCGTCACCGTCAGCGGCCGCGTCTTCCGCACCCGTATGGGTGAGGTCAGCCTCAAGCCCGCCAGTTTCCGCCTGCTCGCCAAGGCCCTCCGCCCCCTGCCCGAGAAGTGGCACGGCCTGACCGACGTCGAGCAGCGCTACCGCCAGCGCTACCTCGATCTGGCCACCAACGACGAGGTGGCCAAGGTCTTCCAGCAGCGCATCCGGATCATCCGCAGCATCCGCAACTACCTCGACCAGCGCGGCTTCCTCGAAGTCGAGACGCCCATGATGCAGGCCCTGGCCGGCGGGGCCGCCGCCCGCCCCTTCAAGACCCACTACAACGCCCTCGACTGCACCATGTACCTGCGCATCGCCCCCGAACTCTTCCTCAAGCGTCTGCTGGTGGGCGGCTTCGAGAAGGTCTACGAAATCAACCGCAACTTCCGCAACGAGGGGCTCTCCCGCCGCCACAATCCCGAATTCACCATGGTGGAAATCTACCAGGCCTACTCCGACTGCCGGGGCATGATGGACCTCGTCGAGGGACTCATCAGCACCGCCGCCCGCGAGGTCCTGGGCACCACCGTCGTCGCGCGCGAAGGGGCCGAACCCATCGATCTCACCCCCCCCTGGCGCCGCGCCACCTACGCCGAACTCATCGCCGAGCGCATGGGCGCGGACTGGCCCGGACTCCCCCGCGAAGCCAAGCGCGACCAGGCCCGCGCCCTCGGCCTCGTCATCCCGGACGACTGGAACGACGCCGACATCACCCACGAAATCTACGAGAAGGTGATCGAGTCCACCCTCGTCCAGCCCACCTTCGTCACCCGTCTCCCCGCCCATCTCGTCCCCCTCGCCAAGCGCTGCGCCGACGATCCCGGCGTGGTCGACGTCTACGAGCTGGAAATCAACGGCCAGGAAATCTCGCCCGGCTATTCCGAGCTGAACGACCCCATCGAGCAGCGCGCCCGCTTCGCCCAGCAACTGGGCGGCGCCCAGGACGACGAGCACGAAGTCGACCGCATCGACGAGGACTTCCTCACCGCCATGGAGCACGGCATGCCCCCCGCCGGCGGCCTCGGCCTCGGCATCGACCGCCTCGTCATGCTCCTCACCGGCGCCGATTCCATCCGCGACGTCATCCTCTTCCCCCAGATGCGCCCCACCCGCTAGACCCAGCCCATGGAGCCAGCCGAACCATGCCCAAGCTCATCGTCCAACAGGGCTACCGCCAGATCAGCGAATACAGCATACCCGAGGGGGAGACCACCATCGGGCGCAGCACCGACTGCAACCTGACGCTGGACCGCCAGGGCGTCTCCCGCCTCCACGTCAAGGTGGTCCGCGCCGGCGACCGGGTCACCGTCGAGGACCTCGGCAGCCGCAACGGCACCTTCCTCAACGGCGTCCCCGTCACCACCCCCGCCCAGCTCAAGCACATGGACGTGGTCCAGCTCGGCGACAGCATGCTGCTCTACAACGAGCTGGATTCCGACGGCGAGGACAACACCGTCCATCCCAACCTCGAAGGCGACGGCAAAACCTTCGACTTCGCCTACCTCAAGCGCACCGTCGAAACCGTCCGCGACAACATCGCCCAGGTCGTCCAGGGCAAGAACGACGTCATCCACAAGGTGCTGCTCGCCCTGCTGAGCGACGGGCATGTGCTGCTCGAGGACGTGCCCGGCGTGGGCAAGACCATGCTCGCCCGCGCCCTCGCCAAGAGCATCCGCACCGAGTTCAAGCGCATCCAGTTCACCCCCGATCTGCTGCCCTCCGACGTGACCGGCGTGAACGTCTACGACGAGCAGAGCGGCCAGTTCACCTTCATACCCGGCCCCATCTTCGGCAACGTGGTCCTGGCCGACGAGATCAACCGCGGCACCCCGCGCGTCCAGTCCAGCCTGCTCGAATGCATGTCCGAGTCCAAGGTCACGGTGGACGGCCGCGTCCATGTCCTGCGCAAGCCCTTCTTCGTCATCGCCACCCAGAACCCGATCGAGTTCCACGGCACCTACCCCCTGCCCGAGGCCCAGCTCGACCGTTTCCTCATGCGGCTCTCCGTGGGCTATCCCGCCATGGACATCGAGAAGGAAATCCTCCAGAGCCAGATGACGGGCCATCCGCTCAACGCCATCTCCTACGTGGCCACCGCCACCGAGATTCTCCAGTGCCAGGCGCTGGTGCGCACGGTGCATGTCTCCGATCTGGTGAAGGACTACATCGTCACGGTCGTCGACGCCACCCGCCGCCATCCGGCCTTCACCTACGGGTGCAGCCCGCGCGCCGCCCTGGCCCTCATGCACGTCAGCCAGGCCCAGGCGGCCAGCCAGGGCCGCGACTACGTGCTGCCGCGCGACGCGCGCGACCTCGCCGTCAACGTCCTCTCCCACCGGCTGCCCCTGCGCCTGCAAGCCCGCAGCGAATGGGAGAGCGCCAGCGCCGTGGTCGAGAGCATCCTGGCCGAGCTGCCCATCGCCAAGTGGGAACAAACCAAGTAGCCCCGCGCGGGGATTCGAGGCATCCATGCGGTTCATCTGGCCCACATCCCGAGGCTGGTTCGTGATTCTCAGCAGCTTCGCCTGGCTGGGCGTGGCGCTGGTGAACCACGGCGTCTTCCCCTTCCTGCTGGCCTGCTCCACCGCCGCCCTCACCGCCGTGAGCCTCCTCTCCGCCCTGGTCTCCCTGCGCGGCATCCGGGTCATCCGCGCCACCAGCGGCGACGCCTCGACCGGCCAGGCCGTGGCTCTCCCCCTGCGCGTGGTGAACCTCAGCCGCAGGCGGCGGCAGGAAGTGGTCCTCGAAGAGCGCATCCCCTTCGCCCCCAACCGCATCCTCCGCACCGTCGTGCCCCCCCTGGGCAGCCGCGAGGACCGTCTGGTGAACCGCCGCGCCCTGGCCATGGTCCGCGGCGAATTCGAGCTGGACCGGGTGGTCGTCCGCGGCGGCGACCCGGCCGGCCTCTTCCGCCGCGAGCGCCGCTTCCGCTGCCCCACCAAGGTCCTCGTCTACCCCGGCATCGAACCCGTGCCCGACCTGATTCTCGAACAGCATGAGACCATGCACTCGATGACCGCCAGCCCGATCAGCGCCGCCGGCATGAGCCAGGACTTCTACGGCGTCCGCGAGTACACCACCAGCGACGGGCTCCGCTTCATCCACTGGCGCAGCAGCGCCCGCTACGGACGCCTCATGGTCAAGGAGTTCGAGCGCAACGCCACCGTCTCGGTCGCCGTCCTGCTCGACGCCAACGAGGCCTTCGTCAGCGGCGACGACGAGATGTCGAACCTCGAATACCAAATCCGCGCCGCCGCCAGCCTCTGCCACCACTGCGCCGGACTCTACTGCGAATTCGCCTTCGCGGCCGGCGGGGACCGCC
>LVAZ01000183.1 GCA_001603055.1 Victivallales bacterium Lenti_02 | reverse complement strand
CTGCACCCCCCTGGCCCGCCTCGCCCCCGAAGTGCCCCTGCTCAACCACGACACCCCCGAACGCTGGCGGACCCATACCTGCTACTGCTGCCCGCCCCAGGTCGCCCGCACCCTCGCCGGCCTGCACGAATGGGCCTATGGCTGGGACGACGGCGGCCTTTGGCTTCATCTCTACGGCGGCAGCCGCCTCGATGCCACACTGCCCGGACTCGGCCGCCTGGGCCTGACCGTCCGGACCGACTATCCCTGGCACGGCACGGTGCGGCTCACTCTGGACCACGCCCCCGCCGGGGAATTCGCCCTCCGCCTGCGGGTTCCCGCCTGGGCCGACGGCGCCAGCCTGACTCTCAACAACGGCCCCGCCGAACCGGTCCCGGCGGGCGAATACGCCACTCTC
The DNA here is from genome assembly GCA_001603055.1 of Victivallales bacterium Lenti_02. Lineage (GTDB taxonomy): Bacteria > Verrucomicrobiota > Lentisphaeria > Oligosphaerales > Lenti-02 > Lenti-02. The sequence continues at coordinate 16,412 of LVAZ01000183.1, read as the reverse complement.
CGCCGCCAGTGGCAGGCCGGGGACACCGTCGTTCTCGAACTGCCCCTGCGCATCCGCCGCCTGGTCGCCAACCCGAATGTCGAGGAAACCCGCAATCAGGTCGCCCTCATGCGCGGCCCCCTGGTCTACTGTCTCGAAGCGGCCGACCTGCCCGAGGATGTCCCGATCCACGAAGTCGCCATCCCCCGCCACGCCGCCTGGACCTGCCGCCATCTCCCCGACTTCCTCGGCGGCGTCACCGTCATCGAGGCCGAAGCCGTTCGCCGCCCCGGCCCCGACTGGACCGACCGGCTCTACGCCGAACTCCCCGACAATCCGGCCGCGCCCCTCCCCGTCCGCCTCATCCCCTACTACGCCTGGCTCAATCGGGGCAACCGCCAGATGCGCGTCTGGCTGCCGCTGGAATGACGTGGCGGTAGGCGGTTCCCGCGATCAAATCGCCGCCGCATAGGAACGGGGATCAACCCCGAATCCCTGCTGGATTTGGGGCCTTTCCTTGCGCCCCGACGGCCCCCCCGGAAACGGACCGCGCCCAGGCGGCGGAAACCGGGAAAACACCCTTTTCCCGGCAATAGAGAAAAAAGTATTTATTTCCCCTTGCGCCGGGGCCGGAGGGGTTTATCTTACTATCAAGAAAAAGTTCTCGATACTTTTCCACCGATTTTTTCAAGCCGCCCCGGAGACTGCCGCATGAAGGACAAGCCGCTACGCATCGCGCCGACGCCGTCGGTACGCCGGATGCCGCGCTATCTGCGCTGTCTGCACGCCCTGCGTTCGGACCGGGTGGAATGGGTGTCCTGCACCTTTCTGGCCCAGCGTTTGAACGTGGACCCGACTCTGGTGCGGAAAGACCTGGCCCTGACCGGGATCACCGGCAAGCCGAAGGTGGGCTACTACCTGCCGGACCTGATCACGGCGGTGGAGAAGTTCATCGGCTGGGACAATCCGGAGGACGCCTTTCTGGTCGGCGTCGGCCACCTGGGCACCGCCCTGCTCGGCTTCGAGGGGTTCGCCCGGCACGGGCTGAACATCGTGGCCGGGTTCGACAACGATCCGGGGAAAATCGGCCGGGAGGTGGCGGGCAAGCCAGTGCTGGAGGCGGCCAAACTGCCGGACCTGGCCCAGCGGATGCACATCCGCATCGGCATCATCACGGTTGGCGCGCGAAACGCGCAGACGGTGGCCGACCTGATGCTGGCGGGCGGCATCCGGGCGATCTGGAATTTCGCCCCGACTCCCCTGGACCTGCCCCCGGGGATCATCCTCGAAAACGAGGATCTCTCCGGCACCCTGGCGGTGATATCCCGGCGGCTCGCCGCCAGCGACGACGGCATCTAGCACCAACGTTTCCGTTTCCCCTTTCCAACGCACGAGGGTCACGATGAGCGACAAAAAGGCAAATCCGAACGTGGCGGCCGAGCAATTCGGCAAGGTCTGCGAAATCCTGGATCGGCACGGGCGCAACCCGGCCAAGCTGATCCCCATCCTCCAGGCGGTGCAGGACGCCTACCGCTACCTGCCGCGCGAGATTCTCGCCTTCGTGGCGACCTCCCTCGACCTGCCCCCGGCCCGGGTCTTCGGCGTGGCCACCTTCTACGCCCACTTCACCCTCGAACCCAAGGGCAAGCACGTGGTCCGCATCTGCGACGGCACCGCCTGCCACGTCAAGGGCTCGATGACCATCTGCGAGGCCCTGCGCGAGCGCCTCAAGCTGGCCGAGGGGATGGAAACCACGCCCGATCTGCTGTTCACCGTCGAGACCGTGAGCTGCCTGGGGGCCTGCGGACTGGCCCCGGTCATGGTCATCGGCGAAAAGGTCTACGGCCAAGTCACGCCCGCCAAGGCGCTGGCGGCCATCGATGCAATCCTTGCCGAGGAGGCCTAGCACATGGCTCTGGAAACTGCCAAGAATGCCCGTCGGGTCGTCATCTGCGCCGGCACCGGCTGCGTGGCCGGCGGCGCCCTCGAAGTCCACGCCGCCTTCGTCGCGGCCGCCGAAGCCCGCGGCATCACCGTCGTGGACACCAGCGACGCCGCCGCCGCCATCCCGGACGGCTGCGTGGGGCTGCATCTGACCAAGAGCGGCTGCCAGGGCTTCTGCCAGATGGGGCCGCTGGTCACCGTCTATCCCGACAACATCCTCTACACCCGGGTCGTCGCCGGGGACGCCGCCGAGATCGTCGCCGAGACCCTGCTCGGCAACCGGATCGTCGAGCGCCTGCTCTACCGCGAGCCCAACACCGGCCGCGCCTGCAAGGGGGCCGACGAGATTCCCTTCTACGTCCGCCAGCAGCGCACCGTCCTCGGCAACTGCGGCATCATCGATCCCGAGAATCTGGACGAGTACAAGACCTGGGGCGGCTACGAGGCGGCCCGCAAGGCGTTCACCCAGATGACGCCCGAGCAGGTCTGCCAGGAAGTCCTCGAGGCCGGCCTGCGCGGCCGCGGCGGCGGCGGCTTCCCCACCGGGCTCAAGTGGCAGCTCACCCTCAAGGAGAAGAACGCCAAGAAGTACGTCATCTGCAACGGCGACGAGGGCGACCCCGGCGCCTTCATGGACCGCAGCCTGATGGAGGGCAATCCCCACCGCGTGCTCGAGGGCATGATGATCGCGGCGCGGGCCGTGGAGGCCGACGAAGGCTACGTCTACGTGCGCCTCGAATACCCCCTGGCCGTCGAGCGCATCAAGAAGGCGGTGGTCGCCGCCGAGGCGGCGGGCATTCTCGGGGCGGATGTGTTCGGCACCGGCCATGCCTTCCAGATTCATGTGATGGAGGGCGCGGGCGCCTTCGTCTGCGGCGAGGAGACGGCGCTGATCGCCTCGATCGAGGGCAAGCGCGGCATGCCCACCCCCAAGCCCCCCTTCCCGGCCCAGTCCGGCCTCTGGGGCAAGCCCACGGTCATCAACAACGTCGAGACCCTGGCCACCGTGCCCCTGATCCTGCGCCACGGGGCCGCCGAATTCCGTTCGGCCGGCACCGAGAAATCACCCGGCACCAAGACCTTCGCCCTCACCGGCCATGTCGCCAACACCGGGCTCATCGAAGTGCCCCTCGGCACCACCCTGCGCGAGATCGTCCATGAAATCGGCGGCGGCGTCACCGACGACACCGGCGCCCTGACCCACGGCCCCTTCAAGGCGGTGCAGATCGGCGGCCCCTCGGGCGGCTGCCTGGTGGCCGAGCATCTCGACATGCCCATGGACTACGACTCGCTCCGCCAGGCGGGCGCGATGGTCGGCTCGGGCGGCCTGGTGGTCATGAACCAGAACACCTGCATGGTGCAGATCGCCCGCTTCTTCATGCAGTTCACCCAGAACGAGTCCTGCGGCAAGTGCGTGCTCTGCCGCGAGGGCACCAAGCAGATGCTCGCCCTGCTCGACCGCGTCATCGACGGCACGGCCGACGAGTCCACCCTCGACCTGCTCGAAAAACTGGGCCAGACCGTGGCCAAGGGCTCGCTCTGCGGCCTCGGCAAGACCGCGCCAAGCCCGGTGCTCTCGACCCTCCGCTACTTCCGCGACGAGTATCTCGCCCACGTGCGGGACAAGCGCTGCCCCACCAAGCGCTGCCGCGCTCTTCTCGCCCCCGAGATCGATCCGGTCAAATGCAAGGGCTGCACCCTCTGCGCCCGCAAGTGCCCGGTGGGGGCCATCACCGGCGAAAAACGCCAGGCCCACACCATCGATCCCGCTGTCTGCATCAAGTGCGGCGCTTGCGCCGAAGCGTGCAAATTCGACGCCATTACGGGAGTCTGACCAGGATGAAACAGGAATTCCTCACCCTCGACGGACGCAAGGTCGCCATCAACGGCGAGCGCAATCTGCTCGAACTCGCCCGCAAGGTCGGCATCGACATTCCCAGCTTCTGCTACCATTCGGAGCTGAGCGTCTACGGCGCCTGCCGCCTCTGTCTGGTGGACATCGAAGGCCGGGGCATCGTCGCCTCCTGCTCGACCGCCCCCCAGGCCGGCATGGTGGTGCGCACCGCCACCGCCGAAATCCGCGAAATGCGCAAGATCACCATCGAGCTGCTCCTGGCCGACCATCACCAGGGCTGCACCACCTGCGGCAAGAGCGCCGCCTGCAAACTCCTTGATCTGGCCCGCCGCCTCGGCGTGGACAAGGTCCGCTTCCAGCCGGTCCGCGAGCCTCTGCCCCTCGACACCAGCAACCCCTCGCTGGTCCGCGACCCGAACAAGTGCATCCTCTGCGGCGACTGCGTGCGGATGTGCGACGAGGTCCAGGGCATCGGCGCGATCGACTTCGCCCACCGCGGCTCGAACTCCGCCGTGCTGCCCGCCTTCGGCAAGGACCTCGGCCAGGTCGAATGCGTCTTCTGCGGCCAGTGCGCCCGGGTCTGCCCGACCGGCGCCATCGTCCCCAAATCCGCCGTCGAGGACGTCTTCGCCGAGCTGGCGAATCCGCGCAAGAAGGTCATTGTCCAGGTCGCCCCCGCCGTGCGTGTCGCCGTCGGCGAGACCTTCGGCATGGCGCCGGGGACGGACGCGAGCGGCCAGATCGTGGCCGCCCTCCGGCTCCTCGGCTTCGCCCAGGTCTACGACACCTGCTTCGCGGCGGACCTCACCGTCCTCGAGGAGGCCGCCGAGTTCATCCACCGCAAGCAGGCCGGCCAGAACCTGCCCCAGTTCACGAGCTGCTGTCCCGCCTGGGTGAAGTATACCGAGCAGTACCACCCCGCCCTGCTCCCCAACCTGTCGAGCTGCCGTTCGCCCCAGGCCATGTTCGGCTCGCTGGCCAAGGACTGGCTCCCCGGCAAGCTCGGCGTGGCGCGCGAGGACCTCGTCGTCGTCTCCGTCATGCCCTGCACCGCCAAGAAGTTCGAGGCCCAGCGCCCCGAGCTGGCCAAGGACGGCGCGGCCGACGTGGACCACGTCCTCACCACCCAGGAGCTGATCCGCATGATCGAGTCCGCCGGCGTCGATTTCGCCCGGCTGGAGACCGCCTCCTTCGACCTGCCCTTCGGCTTCAAGACCGGCGCGGGCGTGATCTTCGGCAATTCCGGCGGGGTGAGCGAGGCCGTCCTGCGCCACGCCTACGAGGTGCTCACCGGCGAGTCCCTGCAGAAGATGGAATTCCACGAGGTCCGCGGCGAGGAGGGCCTGCGGGTGGCCGAACTCGAACTCGGCGGGCTCAAGCTCAAGCTGGCCGTGGTCCACAGCCTGGCCAACGCCAAGCGCCTCTGCCGCCAGATCGAGGCGGGCGAATGCGACTACGACCTGATCGAGGTCATGGCCTGTCCCGGCGGCTGCGTCGGCGGCGCGGGCCAGCCCGTCTCCTTCACCCCCGAGGTGCGCCAGCGCCGGACCGCCGGGCTCTACGACATCGACCGCCGCATGCAGGTCCACAAACCCCTCGACAACCCCTATCTCGCCCGCGCCTACCAGGAGCATCTCGGCGAGGTCGGCGGCCACCGCGCCCACGAACTGCTGCACACCGAATACCAGAGCCGCAAACGGCTCCAGGACGAGGACCTCAGCCTCGCGGTCGGCGGCAAGAACGCGGTCGAGGTCGCCGTCTGCGTCGGCACGAGCTGCTTCCTGCGCGGCTCCCAGGAACTGCTCAAGAGCCTGCTCGCCCATGTGGACCGCCAGGGGCTGGCCGAGCAGGTCAACATCAAGGCCACCTTCTGCCACGAGCGCTGCGACCGCGGTCCGACCGTGAACGTCAACGGCCTCTGCCTCGAGAAATGCACTCTTCAGCAGGCCATGGCGGCGGTCGAGATCGCCCTCAAGGGCGGAGTCCCCGCCGGCACCAAGGGCCATGCCTGTTCCGGTTGCGGAGGCTGCCACTAGTCTTTGCCCCCATCCCCCCCCGGCTTCCCCCGAAGCCGGGGGGACTCGACCGTCATCAGCCGGATATTCCGAATTTGGGAGTGGCGACGGTGAACATCGAAATCTGCATGGGCAGTTCCTGTTTCTCGCGCGGCAACAAGCGCAATCTGGTCGTGGTCCAGAACTTCGTCCGCGAGCACGGCCTCGAGGCGACGGTCGCCCTGCGCGGCTGCCTCTGCCTGGACGCCTGCTCGAAGGGACCGCATCTTACCATCGACGGAACCCGCTACGAGCAGGTCGATCCCAACGCCTGCCTGGACATTTTGCGCAAGCATCTGGCCAAGGAGGCCTAGCATGGACCGCCAGCACCCGATCTACACGGAAAAGCAGGAGTGCCAGGACTGCTACAAGTGCGTGCGCAACTGCCCGGTGAAGGCGATCCGCATCGAGAACGGCAGCGCCATGGTCATGGCCGAGCGCTGCGTGTCCTGCGGCCGCTGCGTCGAGGTCTGCCCCGTCCACGCCAAGCGGGTGCGCGACGATCTGGGCCGGGTGCGGCATCTCCTGCAAAGCGGCGGCAAGGTGGTGGTCTCCCTGGCCCCCTCCTTCGTCAGCGAGTTCCCCGACTGTTCCCCGGAACGGCTGATCGCCGCTCTGCGCCGCCTCGGCTTCCATGCCGTGTCGGAGACGGCGCTCGGCGCCCAGGAGGTGTCGGCCACGGTGGCCGAGGCCCTGCGCGACCCGGTCCCCCGCATTCTGGTCTCGAGCGCCTGCCCCGTGGTGGTCGAGCTGGTCAACAAGTATCTGCCCCAGCACGCGCACCGGATCACCCAGCTCTGCTCCCCCCTGCTCGCCCACTGCCGCCTGCTCAAGCAGCATTTCGGACCCGAGGCCCGCGTCGTCTTCATCGGCCCCTGCATCGCCAAGAAACTCGAGGCCGACGCCCATCCCGATCTGCTCGACATCGCCATCAGTTTCCTTGATCTGCGCCGCTGGTTCGAGGAGGAGAAAATCCACCCGGTCACCCTCACCCCCGGTCCGGAGGATGTGTTCCAGCCCGAGGCGGCCCGCGAGGGCGCGCTCTATCCGGTGGACGGGGGCATGATCGCGGGCATCAAGGCCAACTGCCCCGTGACCGACGCCAATTTCATGGCCCTCTCCGGCTTCGAGAACGTCCGCGACGCCCTCCGCGACCTCGAACGGATCACGCTCGACAAACCGCTGTTCCTCGAACTGCTCGCCTGCGAGGGCGGCTGCGTCAACGGCCCCCAGACCGCCGAGGCCGGCGCCACCGTCCTCAAACGCTGCCAAGTGTTCAACCATGCCGCCTACAGCCCGGACGAGTTTCCCCGCCAGCCCCGCGTGGACGCCATCCTCGACCGTTCCGGCCCCGCCCTCGACACGCCCGAGTACAGCGACCGCGAGTTGCGCGAGGCCCTCGCCACCGTGGGCAAATACCGGCCCGAGGACGAGCTGAACTGCAGCGGCTGCGGCTACGCGAGCTGCCGCGAGTTCGCCGCCGCCCTGCTGGCGGGCAAGGCCGAGGCCACCATGTGCGTCTCCCACATGCGCAAGCTGGCCCAGAAAAAAGCCAACGCCCTGATCCAGGCCATGCCCTCCGGCGTCCTCATCGTCAATGCCGGCCTGAACGTGGTCGAATGCAACCGCCGCTTCGCCGAGATTCTCGGCGGCGACCTGCCCGACATCTACGACGCCCGCCCCGGCCTCGAGGGCGCCTCCGCCGAACGCATCGCCCCCTTCCTGATCCCCCTGGCCCGCAGGGTGCTGAACGGCGGCGAGGACGTGGAGCACCGCGACTTGCGCCACGACGGCGCGGTCTACCGCGTCAGCGTCTTCGCCATCGAGCCGGAGCGCATCGTCGGCGCCGTGCTCCAGGACATCACCGAGCCCGCCGTCAACAAGGACCGCGTCATCCGCAAGGCCCAGGACGTCATCCGCCGCCAGATGGAGACGGTGCAGAAGATCGCCTACCTGCTGGGCGAGAACGCCGCCGAGTCCCAGGTCGGGCTCAACGCCATCATCGAATCCTTCTCCGCCGACAGCGCCCGCGAGGAGGACAAGGATGCCTGAGCGCGATCTCTTCGTGGAAATCGAGCACTTCCAGGTCCGCAAGCATGGCGAGCCGGCGCCCGGCGACGTCTTCCTCTCGCGCAAGGTCAGCGTCGACGACCGGGTGGTCGCCGTGCTGGCCGACGGCCTCGGCAGCGGCGTCAAAGCCAATGTGCTGGCCACCCTCACCAGCACCATGGCCCTCGAATTCGTCGCCGACGGCACCGACATCGCGCGCGCGGCCCAGACGGTCATGGACGTGCTGCCGGTGTGCAGCGTCCGCCGCATCGCCTACTCGACCTTCACCATCCTCGACATCGTCGGCAACCGCAAGGTACGGGTCATCGAGCACGAGAACCCGCCCTTTTTCGTGCTGCGCGGCGACCAGCCCCTCGAACCCCGGCGCACCCTTATCGCCCTGCCGCCCACCACCGGCGACACCCCCCGCGAGCGGCATCTCGAGGAGGCCTGCTTCGAGGCCCGCGACGGCGACCGCCTGATCTGCTTCACCGACGGGGTGAACCAGTCGGGCATGGGCTCCACCTCGACCCCTCTCGGGCTGGGGCTTCCCGCCGTCGCCGAATTCGCCCGCCACCTCATCCACTCGAACCCCCTGGTTTCCGCCCGCGAACTCGCCCGGCGGATCGTGGACCTCGCCATCGCCAAGGACGGCGGCAGGCCCCACGACGACATCACCTGCGCGGTCGCCTACTTCCGCCAGCCCCGCCGACTCCTCCTCGTCACCGGCCCCCCCTTCTCGAAACAGAGCGACATCCGCATGGCCGAGACCGTGGCCGAATTCGAGGGCAGCCGCATCCTCTGCGGCGGCACCACCGCCGCCATCGTCTCCCGCGAGCTGAACCGCCCCGTCACCATGGACCTCGAACTGCTCGACGACGACATCCCCCCCATCTCCCACATGCCGGGCATCAATCTCGTCACCGAGGGAACCGTCACCCTCGCCCGCGTCCTGGACATGCTCGAACGGAACGTGAATCCCGAGCACGAGCCGCGCAACGGCGCCACCCTGGTCCTCGAATACCTCCTCAACAGCGACCTCATCCAGTTCATCGTCGGCACCCGCATCAACGAGGCCCATCAGGACCCCAACCTCCCCGAAGCCCTCGATCTCCGCCGCAACCTCATGCGCCGGGTCGCCGAACTGCTCGAAAAGCGCCACCTCAAGGAAACCAAAATCCAGTACATCTGAGGCCCTCCCCGTCGAAGCGGGCGGCAACCACACCCGTTTGTAGTACGGGCTTTAGCCCGCCGCCTTCCGTCTGTAGTCCAGGCTTCAGCCCGCCGCCTTCCGTTTGTAGTCCAGGCTTCAGCCTGCCATTGGAACGCTCCAAAAGCGGCCTAAAGGCCGTACTACGAACGAAATGCAGCCCAGGCCAAGCGCCGTTTGTAGTACGGGCTTTAGCCCGCCGCCTTCCGTTTGTAGTACGGGCTTTAGCCCGCCGCCTTCCGTTTGTAGTCCAGGCTTCAGCCCGCCGCCTTCCGTTTGTAGTCCAGGCTTCAGCCTGCTCTTGGAATGCTCCAAAAGCGGCCTAAAGGCCGTACTACGAACGAAATGCAGCCCAGGCCAAGCGCCGTTTGTAGTACGGGCTTCAGCCCGCCGCCTTCCGTTTGTAGTCCAGGCTTCAGCCTGCTCTTGGAATGCTCCAAAAGCGGCCTAAAGGCCGTACTACGAACGAAATGCAGCCCAGGCCAAGCGCCGTTTGTAGTCCAGGCTTCAGCCCGCCGCCTTCCGTTTGTAGTCCAGGCTTCAGCCTGCTCTTGGAATGCTCCAAAAGCGGCCTAAAAGCCGTACTACGAACGAAATGCAGCCCAGGCCAAGCGCCGTTTGTAGTACGGGCTTCAGCCCGCCGCCTTCCGTTTGTAGTCCAGGCTTCAGCCTGCCGCCTTCCGTTTGCGCGGGGCGATGGGGGTTCTATGTTGTACGGTTTCCCTGGGGAGTGCGCTCCCCCATCATCCAACCCTTCCCCGGATTGCACGCATGCTGGCTAGTTTTCCCTTCGCGGCGGTTGTCGCCGCCCTGATCTGCGCGGCCTGGGCGGTTCTCACCGCCCGTTTTCTCAAGGCCCGGCCCGAACTCGCGACCCGCCTGCCCCGCTCGCGGGTGCTGGGCGAGATCGTCGGCATTCCGGTACTGGCCTGGGCGGCCTACCACGTCACCCAGATGGTGGCGCCGGGCAGTATCTTCATCCCCCTGTCCATCCTGCTGGTGCCGGCGGTGGCGGTGGCCGCCTGGGGCCATCTGGACTACCTCTTCGCGCGGGCCTTCGGGGGCCTGCTCCTGCTCGGGGCCAACCATCTGCTCACCGTCGCCTTTGTGGCCGAGGTGCCCGCCCGCTCACTCCTCTCCGTCTTCGTCTACCTGATCGGCCTGCCCGGACTGGTTCTGGTCAGCGCCCCGTGGTGGCTGCGCGACCTGCTCGAAAAGGTCCGCGACTCGGCGGCCTGGCGCGGAGCCATGACCCTGGCCTGGACCGCCTACGCCCTCTTCTTCCTCGCCTACGCCCTGCTCGCCTAGCCAGCGGCCAGGAAAGAATCCGGCAAGGCCGCTCCGGGTTACCGAACCCTCGAACGGCCATCGTCCTTCGCCCGCGGCGGACCCCCATTCCGCATTCCGGCTTCCGCGTTTCTACGGCACGATGCCCGGAATGGGGAGGCGGACGGCATAGACGCCTTTGCGGGCGGTGATGAGCATGGTGCGCCCGTCCTCGCCGCCGAAGGCGCAGTTGGCGGGAACTTCGGGACAGGCGACGACGGCCAGCCGGGTGCCGTCCGGAGCGAAGACCTCGATGCCGTCCTTGCCGGCCACGTAGAGATTCCCCCGCGTGTCCATGCGCATGCCGTCGGGATTGGGCACGCGGACGAAGACCTGACCGCCGACCAGAGTGCCGTCCGGAGACACGTCGAAGCGGCGGACATGGCCGCGCGGGGTGTCGGCGATGTAGAGATACTTCTCGTCGGGCGAGAAGACCAGGCCGTTGGGCATGTCGAAATCCCGGAGCAGCAGGACGGGCTCCCGGCCCGGCCGGAGCAGGTAGACCCCTTTGAACGGGGTTTCCTGGGGGCGCTTGGCGAGGCCGTAGGTGGGGTCGGTGAAATAGATGCTGCCGTCGCTGCGGACCGCGACGTCGTTGGGGCTGTTGAACGCCTGCCCCTCGAAATGGGCGGCGAGGACGGCGACGGTGCCGTCGGGCTCGGTGCGGGTCACCCGGCGGGTCTGATGCTCGCAGGCGATCAGCCGTCCCTCGCGGTCGAGGGTGAGACCGTTGCTCTGGCCGCTGGGCTCGCGCCAGACTGCCGGCTTCTCGCCGGGGACCAGCTTGTAGATGCGGTCGGCGGGAATGTCGGAGAACAGCCAGTAGCCATCCCGAATCCACACCGGCCCCTCGGTGAAGCGGAAATCCGCGGCCAGTTGCTCGACCTTGAGGTCCGCGAAGAGGTCGGCGGGTTCCCGGGCGGCAACCAGAACGGGCAGGCAGGCGAGGGAAAGAAGCAGGCAGCGCATCGGACCGTCTCCTTGGCTGGGTTTCCCACAACGTAGCCATTCCCGGCTCCAAATGCCATCGGGGCCAACGGCAACGGGGCAAACCGCATACCCGGAGAAGTCTTGCAATCGGCGGGCAATCACCTATTTTTCCAGTCTGCTTTTGGCATGGGGGCCCATAGCTCAGTCGGTTAGAGCAGGCGACTCATAATCGCCCGGTCACTGGTTCAAGTCCAGTTGGGCCCACCATCCCCCCCTGGGAGGGGCGAAGCACGAGGGATGCAATAGTGGTTCCCTGTCGGACGAGCCTGCGGTCGGCACCCGGTTTCCCGACCATGGTCTCGCCACCGTCGAGAGAAGGTTTTCTGACATGACATCCATATCCGTTCGTTTTGCCTGGCGGAACAGGTTTCATCGAGGGCATTCCTGATGCTGGACATCCTCGATCTTGCCCAGAACTTGGCCCTGCTGGTGGCGCTGCAGATGGTGGTCGGCTTTGTCGACCTGCGCGGCCGGTGGCGGCGCTGGATACCAGTGGTGCAGGGGTCGCTGTTCGGCACGGCGATGGTGCTGGGGATGATGGGGACGGTGGAGATTCAGCCGGGCGTGATCTACGACGGCCGCTCGGTGGTTGCCAGCCTGTGCGGGCTGCTCTACGGCCCGGTGGCGGCGGGAATCGCGGCGGGCCTGGGGGCGGTGTGGCGCTTCCAGCACGGCGGCGCGGGCATGGTGACGGGGGTGCCGATGATCGTGGTCTCGGCTCTCCTGGGGGTGGCATTCCACGGTTACTACAAGCGCCGCCCGGCCCCCTCGCCCTGGTTTCTGCTGGCGTTCGGGGTGCTGGTGCAGGCGATCATGCTGGCGTTGCTGGCGCTGCTGCCCCACAACCTCATGCTGGAGGTGTTCCACCGGGTCGTCTGGGGAGTGCTTCTGGAGTATCCTCTGGCGACCGTGCTGGTGGGCATGCTGCTGGCCGGGCAGGAGCAGCGGCGGCGCTCCGTGGCGGAACTGCACGAGAGCCGCGAAGCCCTGCGCTCGACCTTCGACAGCATCGGCGACGGGGTGATCGCGACCGACGGCCAGGGCCGGGTGACCCAGATGAACGCGGTGGCCCAGAAACTGACCGGCTGGAGCGAGATCGAGGCGCTGGGGCACCCGCTCGGCGAGGTTTTCCAGGTCGTGCGCGAGAAGAACGGCGAAGCCGTGCCCTCCTCGGGCCAGCGGCTGCTGCGGGAGGGGCGCGCCGCCAGCCTGGCGGAACGTCTGCTGATGATCGCCCGGGACGGGCGGACGGTCCCCGTCGCGGAAAAGGCCGCTCCCGTCCATGACGCGCAGGGCCAACTCGCCGGCGTGGTGCTGGGCTTCCGGGACCAGACGGCGGAACGGGCGGCGGAGCGCGAGCTGCGCGAGAGCGAGCGGCGCTACCGGACCCTGGCCGACTCGGGCCTGGCTCTGGTCTGGACCGCCGGGACGGACGGGCTGGTGGACTACGTGAACGAGCCCTGGCTGGCCTTCACGGGCCGGACGGCACCCGAGGCGCTGGGCGAGGGCTGGCTGGAGAGCTTCCACCCCGAGGACCGCGCCAATTTCCTCGCCGCCGCCCGGGACGCCTACCGCCGCCGGGAGCCCTTCCGCCTGGTCCACCGCCTGCGTCAGCACACGGGCGAATTCCGCTGGATGCAGACCAGCGCCACCCCGCGCTACGACACGGAGGGCAAGCTCCTCGGCTTCATCGGCCACGGCCTCGACATCACCGAACACCTGGCGGCACAGGAGCGCTACGAAACGCTGTTCCGCCAGATGACCGTCCCCCTCCTGGTCTGCCAGACCATCCCGGACGAGGAGGGCAAGCCCGCCGACTACCGGTTCCTGGAAGTGAACCCGGCCTTCGGACGGCTGATCGGGCATCCGGGCGACCGGGTGCTGGGGCGGACTCTCCGCGAGTGCCTGCCGCACATCGATCCCGTCTGGCTGGAGACCCTCGCCCGGGTGAGCCTCACCGGCATGCCCGCCGAGCTGGAACGCTATGAAAAGACGCTCGGGATGAATCTCCGCGCCACGCTCTACCAACCCTTCCCCGGCCAGGTGGCGCTGCTGCTGACGGACACCACCGCGCAAGTGCAGGCGAACCAGGCGCTGCGCCGCAGCGAGGAGCGTCTGCGGCGCCTGGCCCAAGTGCTGCAACGCCCCTGCGGCGGCGGCCAGGAATTCCTCGAATACGCCCTGGCCGAGGCGCTGGCCCTCACCGGCAGCCAGATCGGCGGCATCTGCCACTACCACGAGCCGCGCGAGGAACTGGTTCTGAACAACTGGTCCGCGAAAGCCTCGGCGGCGATCGTCCGGCCGCCGCCGCCCACCGCCAGGCTGGCCGACGCCAGGCTTTGGGGAGAACCGGTCCGGCGGCGCAGCCCCCTCCTCGTGAACGACTTCAAAACCGAAGGCATGGAGTCCCTGGCCTATCCGGGGCTGCACCGTTTCCTGGGCGTCCCGGTTTTCGCGGGCGACCGGGTTCTGGCCGTGGTGGGGGTGGCGAACGGCACCCGGGACTACGACGAGAACGACGCCCTCCAGTTGACCCTGCTGATGGACGCGGTCTGGAAGGAGGTCGGACGCAAGCAGGCCGAGGAGGCTCTCGCCGAGAGCGAACGGCTGCTGCGGGCCACCCAGCGCATCAGCCGGATCGGCGGCTGGGAATGGCATGCCGAACGGCGACGCATGATCTGGACCGAGGAAACCTACCGCATCCACGGATTCGACCCCGCCGAGGCCCCGCGCGACCCCAAATCCCTCATCCAGTCCAGCATCAACTGTTATGCGCCCGCCGAGCGGGACCGGGTTTTCGCCGCCTTCAGCCGCTGCCTGGCCGGAGGCGAACCCTACGACATCGAGCTGCCCTTCACCAGCCTCGACGGACGGGAGCTGTGGGTGCGCACCTCGGGGGAGGCCGTCCGGGAAAACGGACGCATCGCCAGGGTCGTCGGAACTCTGATGGACATCACCGAGCGCAAGCGGGCGGAGCAGGCACTGGCCGAGAACGAACAGCGCCACCGCCTGCTCTTCGAGCGGGTTCCCGTGGGCATCTTCCGCCTCGAAGCCCCGGAATCCCTGGTCGCGGCGAACCCGGCCCTGGCCCGCATCCTCGGCTTCGACACCGCCGAGGATACCCTCCACCACTACCGCGAGAGGGGAATCGGCGAATTCCTGCGCCCGGAGGACCTGGCCCGGGCCCGGCAAACGCTCGACGAGACGGGCATGGTCGAAAACTACGAGTTCAGAGCCACGACCGCCGACGGGCGGGACATCTGGGTCAGTTCCACGGCCAGGGTCACCGACTATCTGGACAACGGGCGCCGGGTGGTCGAGGGCTTCCTGGTGGACATCACCGAGCGCAAACGGGCCGAGCAGGCCCTGGCCGAGAGCGAGCGCAACTACCGCACCTTCGTGAACTCCACCACCGATCTGGTATCCGTCAAGGACCACGAATTCCGCTACCGTCTGGTGAACGAGGCCCTCTGCCAGTTTCTCGGCAGGCCGCTGGCCGAGATTCTGGGGCGGACCGACTTCGAGCTGATGACCGAGGAGATGGCCATCTGTTGCCGCCAGTCCGACGAGCAGGCGCTTCGGCGGGGTGGCATGGTCATCTCGGCCGAGCATATCGGGACGTGCAGCTACGAGACCCGCAAATTCCCCGTGCGCCTCGCCGACGGCAAGGTCGGCGTGGGCGGATTCATCCGCGACATCAGCGAGCTGGTCCAGGCCGAAGCGGAGCGGGAACAGCTCCAGAACCAGCTTCTGCACGCGCAGAAGATGGAGGTCGTCGGGCGCCTGGCCGGCGGCGTCGCCCACGAATTCAACAACCAGCTCATGGGCATCCTCGGCTACGCGGAACTCTGCCAGGAGGCGCTGGCCGACAACCGCGAGGCCCTCGGCTGGCTCGACGAGATCAGCCAGGCCGCCACCCGCGCCGCCGACCTGACCCGGAAACTGCTCGCTTTCGCCCGCAAGCAGCCCACCGTCCCCCGCATCCTGGCGCTCAACAAGGCCATCGACGACATGCTGGGGATGCTGCGCCGCCTGATCGGCGAGGACATCATGCTCGCCTGGCTGCCCCGTGCCGACTGCTGCGTACACATGGACCCCTCGCAACTGGACCAGATTCTCAGCAATCTGGCGGTGAACGCCCGCGACGCGATCAGGGGGATCGGCACCCTGACCATCGAGACCGACTGCGTCACCATCGGCGAGGCGGCCTGCCAGAACCTTTCCGGCATGATTCCCGGCACCTATGCGCTGCTGGCCGTCAGCGACGACGGTTGCGGCATGGACCGGGAGACTCTCGGCCATGCCTTCGAGCCGTTCTTCACCACCAAGGGAATCGGCGAGGGGACCGGTCTGGGGCTGGCCACGGTCTACGGCATCGTCAGACAGAACGACGGCTTCATCCACTGCGAGAGCGAACGGGGCAAAGGCACCATCTTCCGCATCTACCTGCCGCTCCGCGAGAACCACGAAGCGGCGGCGGCCAACGAGAAGCTGCCCGGCGGGAACGAGACGCTCCTGGTGGTGGAGGACGAGAAATGCGTGCTCCCGTTCGGCAAGCTGATTCTCGAACGCCTGGGCTACACCGTGCTGTCGGCGAACGGTCCCGAGGAGGCGCTCCGGCTGGCCCGCGAATGGTCCGGAGAGATCGACCTGCTGCTCACCGACGCGATCATGTCCGGCTTCGACGGGAGGGAACTCCGCGACCAGTTGCAGGCGCTGCGGCCCACCACCAAATGCCTCTTCATGTCCAGCCACACAGCCGAGCATATCGCCCGGCACGGCGTGCTGGACGAGGGGGTGAGCTTCCTCCGGAAACCCTTCTCGAACCTCGATCTCGCCAGAAAGGTGCGCCAGATCATCGACGGTGTCTGATTCCCCGACGTTCCGGCCGTCTTTCCGGAGGGGGGGCGGGCAGGGTCGAGTCCGCGACGGGCAGCGGGGCGACGGGCTGGCGCCCGAGCTTGATCGAGAGCAGGAGAAGGCAGCTCGCCACCAGGACGACACC
>LVAZ01000182.1 GCA_001603055.1 Victivallales bacterium Lenti_02 | reverse complement strand
GTTCCCGCCGACGGGGTCCTGGTCCCCGCGCCGGCGGCCCGCCTGCTGGTTTTCGCCGACGACGGAACCCTGGCCGCGACCCTGCGGGAAAACCTCGGGGCCGAGGTGGGCGTGGTTCCCGTCCCCGCCGAGTCCCGCGCCATACTCGCGCGCGAGTATGGCCTCGCCGAGTTCCCCGCCGTCGTGATCGAGCGGGATGGTGCCAGGCTGGCGGTGCTGACCGGCACCAAGGCGCGGGCGGACGCCGTTCTGGAACGCTGCCGGGAACTGGGCTGGCAGACGCGGGCGGACTGAGGCACCGCTGGCGGATGATTTGTGCAAGCCCGCGAACCGGAGTAGGTTTGGCGGAGGCACGGGTTTCCCCGCGGATGCCAAAGATGGAGAACGATCATGCGCGCCAAGACGATTGCCGCCCTGCTTTTCGCCTTCGCCCCCTTCCTCCCGGTCGCCGCGAACCTGGTCCGCAACGGGACCATGGAGATGGACGAGGACGGCAACGGGGTGGCCGACGGCTGGTATCTGGACATCCACAAGGGGGCGGAGGGCCGCGCGGCTCTGGTCGAGGGCGACCGTCCGGGCAACCGCTGCCAGCAGGTGGTCCACACCAACGACGCGAAGGAATGGGTGCGCGTCTCGCAGGAACGCCTGCCGGCGGTGCCGGGCCATCTCTACACCCTGTCGGCCAGGGTGCGGGCCAGGGGATCGTGGAGCGTTCTGCTCTATGAATTCGCCGCCGACGGCAGCTATCAGACGCATCGTGTCGGGGGAGGGGGCGACACTCCCGCATGGACGCGGGTGGCGCAGGCGGTCCGGGTGGGGCCGACCGCGAGCCATTTCAAGATTTCCCTGGTCACCAGCGGGCCGGGCGAAGCCTGGTTCGACGACGTGGCGCTGCGCGACGTCTCCCTGCCTCCCACCGAGCGCCTGCCCCGGCTGTCCGCCGCGCCGGACATCGACGGCGGGACGGATGATCCGGCCTGGGCCGGGGCCGTCGGGACCGGGGACTTTTTCCTGCTGGACGGGGACGGGGCTCTGCCCGCCGCGCCCGTCCAGGCCCGGCTGGGCGTCCACGCCGGGGTGCTGTACGTGGCGTGGACCTGCGCCGAACCCCGGATGCCGGACCAGCGGGTCGGTACCCCGCCGTCCTGGAACCATGACACGGTCGAGGTGTTCCTGATGCCCCCCGGCAACGGCGGCTATGTCCAGTTGGGGCTGACTCCCCTGGGCGGGCAACTGGCCGCCACGCGGGTGCTGGCGGGCAAGGACCGCTACGCGGTGGACTGGTTCTCCACCCGGACCATAGGCGGACCGGGCGAATTCGCGGCGAAGATTCCGGAATGGACGGGGGCGGTCCAGCGCGGCGAGAGCCAATGGACCGCCGAGATGCGCATTCCCCTGGCCGCCATCGCCCCGGCCAGCGGCGTGTGGAGCCTGCAACTGGCGCGCAGCCGCAAGGTGGGGGAGATCGAGGAGAACAGCAGTTGGTCCCTGACTCCCGGCAAGACCTTCCATGTGCCCGGCCAGTTCGCCCGGATCGCCCTGCCGGTGGCACTGGAGAATGGTCCGCCCGCGCTTCCCGCGCCGCCCGCGCCCCCGCCCGAAACGGTCCGTATCGTCCCGCTGCCCCGCGAGGTGCGGCTGGAGCCGGGGCATACCCTGCTGCCGGACGCCGTCCAGTGCGCGGTGCGCAACGGCCCTGCCGCCGCCCCCGCCGAACAGCTTGCGGCCTTGCTCCGCGACCGGTTCGCGGCGGCGGCCCGGGCCGGCAAGGGGGGGGACATCCAGCTCGGGACCGTTCCCGAATGGGTGCCGGAAGGGGCCGGAACCCTCGCGGACTGGCAGTTGGCCGAGGCCTACCGGCTCGATACCCGCTCCCTGCCGATCACCCTCGCCGCCCGCACGCCCCAGGGCCTGCGCCATGCGGTCCAGACCCTCCGGCAACTGACCACGCGCACCTCCGGGGGACTGGCGGTGAAGCGGGCGCTGGTGACCGACTGGCCTCTGGTGCAATGGCGCGGCTGGCACCTGATCTCGCCCGATACCAGCGCGGCCCTGCCCGAGGCCCGGCGGGTGGTCGAAACCCTGGCCGCCCTGAAAATGAACTGGGTGGCCTTCCAGCTCGACAACCGTCTGCTCTACGAGCGGGACCCCGATTTGGCGCGCGGCCCCGAGGCCCCGACCAAGCAGGAGCTGGGCGAGTTGGTCGCGTTCGCCGAAAGCCTGGGTCTGGAAGTCATCCCCATGACCCAGTGCCTCTCCCATTTCTCCTATTTCACGGGCAAGGAGAAATACCGCCACTTCGCCGAGGTCCAGGACCCCGCCCCGGATGCCAGGCACAAGTACTGGAACTACTGCCCGCGCCATCCCGAGGTACACGAGCAACTGGTCTTCCCGCTGATCGAGGAGCAACTGGAATGCTTCCCCAACGCCAAGTATTTTCATGTGGGGCTGGACGAGATCACCTTCGAGCCCATCGGGGTCTGCCCCCGCTGCCAGGGCACGCCCGGCGGCGAGCTGCTGGCCGAGGAAATCCTGCGCCTGCATGGCTTCCTCCGGCAGCGGGGACTGCGCATGGGCATGTGGGGCGACCAGTTGCTGGTGGAGCACAACGGCAAGCCACCCTACAACACCGCCGAGGCCCTGCCCAAAATTCCCCGCGACGTGATCATCTTCGACTGGCACTACGGCGCGCAGCAATCCTTCCCCAGTCTCGGCTTCTTCAAGCAGCACGGCTTCGAGGTCGTGGCCAGCGGCTGGTACGAACCCCTCAACGTCAGCCAGTTCGCCTGGGAAACCCGGCAGAACGACCTGCTGGGCTACGGCGGCACCACCTGGTACGGCATCCACAACATCCGCGGCGAAATCCGCCTCGTCGCCGCCATCCCCCTCAGCGCCGAGTTTGCCTGGTCGCCCCGCGAACCCCGGCTCGACGAGCTGGATTTCGAGCCCGCCGCCGTCTTCCGCCAGCTCCACGACGCGCCGCCCGCCCCGGTCCGGGAATTCCTGCCCCTCGATCTCGGCGGCGTCGCCAACCGGCGGCTGGCGGACAACGAGGACCGCACCGGCTGGCTGGGCAACGGCCCCGCCCACGACCTCTCCGGCTTGCCGGCCGGACGCCAGTGGCTGGCCGGAGTGCCTTTCGCGATTCCCGCCGAAGGGCCGCAGTGCGTCGTGCTCGCCCGCCGCGAGGACCCCAACCCCGGCCTGCCCGGCCGCGCCTGGCAGATTCCCGTGGCGGCCAAGGTGAAAGGGCTTGCCTTCCTGCATACCTGCGAGCGGCCCGAGACCTTCAGCCGCCACATCTACGACCGCCAGAATGTCAACCCGGGACAAATCGCCCGCTACATCGTCTATTTCGCCGACGGCCGCCAGCTCGAAGTGCCCCTCCGCTGGAACAAGGAGATTGCCGACTGGAACAGCCAGCTCGGGGCCGCCCTGGCCGAAACCGCCTGGCAGGGCAGCACCCGGCAGGGTGCCCACATCCGGCTCGGGGTCTACCGCTGGGAGAACCCTTGGCCCGAGGTGGCGGTCGAGGCCGTGGACTTCGTCTCCGGCGGGGACAAGGTGCGTCCCGTGCTGCTTGCCGCCACCGGCTGGCGGNNTCCCGAACCAGCCGCGATTTTCCACGTCACAACAGCTATAGTGAACCAACTATCGACATTTCATCCAATCGCTCGGATTGGGAGGCTGCGGTCCCGGGCGACGCGCGAATTTCATGGGTAGTACCTTCGGTCCACTTCTGCTGGCTCTTCTGTTTGCTGGGATCCTCGCCGGGATCACCAGGATGTTGATGCATCATCGCGAAGTGGAGGCCCAGCGCGACGATGCCCGCCGCCGTAACGACGAGAACATGGCCTTCCTCACCGAGTTCACCTCGAAGCTGGGGACGGTCGAGGAGATTCCCGAGGCGCTCCAGCTCGTCGCCCACCATCTGGCCAACCAGTGCGACGCCGAGTCCCTGGCCATTTTCGTCGAGCGGGACTCCGCGCGGGAGCCGGGGGTCGTGCGCGGAGCGGCCGTGGCCGGCCCCTTCCCGACCTTCCGCCCCACCCCCCTGGTGGTCCAGCGCCGCCCGCACTACCGGCTCGAGCACCTGCGCCACGAGTGTTTCCGTCCCGGCGAGACCGCCATCGGCATCGTCGCCCAGGAACGGCACAGCATTCTGGTCGAGACCGCCGCCGATTCCCCGGCCCGCTACGCCCTGCCCGCCGACGTGCACACCTTCATGGCCGTGCCCATGATCGTCGAGGGCAAGCTCCTCGGCGTCGTCTGCGCCGCCAACCGCCGCACCATCGGCAAGGGCTTCACCCTCGATCACCTCGATCACCTGGAACGCCTCTCCTGCCAGGCCGCCCTCGCCTCCAACCTGGTCCGCATCTACGCCGAGCGCAGCAATCAGGAGCGCCTCCAGCAGGAAATGGCCTTCGGCCGCGACCTCCAGCAGCGCCTGCTCCCCGCCGGTGTCCCCGCGCTCCGGGGCTGTCTCTTCGACGCCAGGACCGAACCCGCCCGCGAAGTCGGCGGCGACTACTACGACTTCATCCAGATCGACCAGGACCGGATGATGATCGTGGTGGCCGACGCCTCCGGCAAGGGGGTTTCCGCCTGCATGGTCATGGCCATGTGCCGCGCCTTCGTCCGCTGTCTCGTCGAAACCTACAGCGGCCTCGAGAAGTTCCTGACCGAGCTGAACCAGCGGCTCTACACCGACACCGCCAACCATCTTTTCGTCACCGTGGGCATCGTGGTGGTCGACACGCGCGAGGGCATCTGGGAATGCGGCTGCGCCGGCCACACCCCCTTCATCCTGCGTTTCCCCGACGGGCGCTGCGTCCAGGTGCGGCCCCAGGGCGCCGCCCTCGGCATGTACCCCAACGATTTCGGCTTCACCTTCGAGACCCTCTCCCTCCGCATCCATCCCGGCACCCAGTTGCTCATCTACACCGACGGCATCACCGAGGCCGGCAACGAGGTCGGCGAGGAGTTCGGCATCCAGCGGCTCTTCCGCACCTGGGAGGAGGACCCCCAGCCCGCCAATGTCTTCGTGAAAACCCTCCTGGAACAGGTCAGGCGTTTCGCGGGTCAAGCGGAGCAGTACGACGACCAGACCGTGGTCGCCATCGATTTCGTCGCCCCGGACGGGGAAGAAGCCCCGAAGACCAATGACGGAAAGGATACCGCCCATGTCGGCCAATCTGCTTGAACTGACCGAGAAGAACTTTGCCGAAACCATCGCCAGCGGCACCGTGCTGGTGGATTTCTGGGCCACCTGGTGCGGCCCCTGCCGCAAGCAGGGCCCCATTCTCGAGGAGGTCGCCGCCGCCGTGGGCGACGCCGCGAAGATCGGCAAGGTGGACGTGGACGCCGAAGCCGCCCTCGCCGCCAAGTACCGCGTCATGTCCATTCCCACCCTGATCGTCTTCAAGAACGGCGAGGCGGTCAAACAGTTCGTCGGCTTGCAGCAGAAAGACGCCTTGATTCAGGCGCTTCAGGGATGAAGGTACTCGGCTGACCGTTCCAGCCGACGGCGGAGCGGCGGGATTGCCCGTCCTCCGCCCTGTTTTTGTGTGACACGTCCAGGAGAGCAGCCATGGCCCGCCTTCCCATCGCCCTCGAACTCTACTCGGTCCGCAACGAAATGGTCAAGGACCCCCTCGGCACCCTGAAAGCCGTCAAGGCCATGGGCTACGAAGGGGTGGAATTCGCCGGCGATCCCCGGCACACCCCGGCGGAGTACGCCGCCATGCTCAAGGAGGCCGGGCTGGTCTGCTGCGGCTGGCACACCGGCTTCCACCGCGTCCAGGAAGCGACTCTGGCGGACACCGTGGCCCTGAACCGGGCCGTCGGCAACCCGTTCGTCATCATCCCCGGCGTCGGCGGCGAATTCCGCGAGAGCGCCGCCGCCCTGCGCCGTCTTGCGGGCATCTTCAACGACCTCGTCGCCAAGCTCGGCGAGCACGGCATGGTCACCGGCTACCACAACCACAACTGGGAATTCTCCCCCATCGACGGCGAACTGCCCTGGGATATCATCTTCGGCGCCACGAAGAAGGAATTCGTGATGCAGATCGATACCGGCAACGCCCTCCACGGCGGGGCCAATCCGCTGCCCTTCTTCGAGAAGTACCCCGGCCGGTCGCGCACCGTCCACCTCAAGCCCTACCATGCGGGCATCGGCGCCGCCGACCCCCGCGCCGGCTTCGCCACCATGATCGGCGAGGACACCGTGCCCTGGCAGGACGTCTTCGCCTTCTGCGAGAGCAAGGGCGCCACCGAGTGGTACATCGTCGAGTACGAGAGCGACAAGTATCCCGCCCTCGAAGCCGTCGACCGCTGCCTCAAGGCCCTGCGGGGAATGGGCAAGTAGCGTGTCGCCGAGCCGCCGCCAGGAGCAGGTTCTCGAACGCCTGCGCACCCGCCACGGGCGGCGCAAGTCCGACGTGTTTCTGGTCGAGGGTCTCCGCTGTTGCCGCGAGGCCCTCGACCGCTATGCCTCGGGCATCGAATTCGCCCTGGCCGGGCGGGAATTCGCCGATTCCGCCGCCGCCGAGCCGTTCCACGCCGCCCTCGGGCCGCGCCTGGAGGTCGTCGAGGACGCTGGTTTCGCCCAGTACGCCGTCACCGAGAACCCCCAGGGCATTCTCTGCGTCTGCCGCCGTCCCGAGCCGCCCCCGCCCGAGGCCCGCGACCCCTTCGCCCTGATCCTGGACCGCATCCAGGAACCCGGCAACATGGGCACGATCCTGCGCACCGCCTGCGCCATCGGCCTCGGTTCCGTCTGGCTCACCGAAGGCACCGCCGACCCCTATTCGCCCAAGGCGGTCCGGGCCGGCATGGGCGCCCAGTTCTCCCTCCGCCTCCATGCCCTGCCGCCTCTGGGCGAGGCTCGCGTCCAACTGGCGGCAATCGGCTACGCCCCCCTCTGGCTGGCCGTCCCCGGCGGGGGGACAAGCTGCTACGCCGACGAATTCCACCTCCCCGGCAGCGGCCTGGTCATCGGCAACGAGGCCAACGGCATCGCCGAACTCGACGCCGGCCGCCCCGTCCGCATTCCCATGCCCGGCGACGCCGAGTCCCTCAACGCCGCCCAGGCCGCCACCATCCTCCTCTTCGAGGCCGTCCGCCGCCGCATCCTCGGCGGATGAAGACCGGGACAGGGTGACTCCGCTGGTAAGCCGGCAAAACCCGGTTTCCGCCAGGCTTGGATGGAAGTTCCCCGAAGTTCCTGCCTGAAATGTCCGGGCGCGCAGCCCCGGTGCGCCGCTGAAGCCTGAAGGCTGTACGACAAACGGAAGACCAACGACCGGGGTTTTTCCCCGTTCGCCTTGCGGCGGCGGGCGCAGGGGATAACGTGTGGCACGCGGGGCCGTGAGCGGTTCCGCCATACGGAACGCACATGGAGATACACGGCATGGCACGGAACAAACTGGCGCTTCTCGGCGGCGAAAAGGCGGTACCGGACGGGCTCATGAAAAGCTGGCCCCCGGTGGATCAGACGGACCGGGACCTCATTCTCGGCTCCCTCGACCGCAAGGAATACACCTACGGGACCAACTACAAGCTGCTCGAACGGGAGTTCTCCGAGTGGCTGGGCATTTCGACTCCCTCGGTCTTCTGCAACTCCGGCACCGCCGCCCTGCACATGGCCGTGGTCGCCTGCGGCTGCGGCGTGGGCGACGAGGTGATCGCCCCCGCCTACACCTGGCCCTCCTCGGTCACCTGCTGCCTCCACCACAACGTGATTCCCGTCTTCGTCGATATCGAATGGTCCACCATGAACATCGACGTGGACAGGATCGAGGCCGCCATCACCCCGCGCACCAAGGCGATCATCGCCGTCCATCTGCACG
The DNA here is from genome assembly GCA_001603055.1 of Victivallales bacterium Lenti_02. GTDB lineage: Bacteria > Verrucomicrobiota > Lentisphaeria > Oligosphaerales > Lenti-02 > Lenti-02. Next base: position 1,612 of record LVAZ01000182.1, on the reverse strand, counting down.
GTCTGCCGGTGAACATGGACGCCATCGGGCGCATCGCCAAGAAGCACAAGCTCCTGGTGATCGAGGATTGCTGCCAGGCCCACGGCGCCACCTTCAAGGGCCAGAAGGTGGGCACCTTCGGCGACTGCGCCGCCTTTAGCTGCAACCACAACAAGCTGATGTGCGCGGGCGAGGGCGGGTTCTTCGTGGCTGCCAACGAGCGCCTGCTCGGTCTCGGCAAGACCCTCTGGTATTTCGGCGAGAACCGCCCGCCCTCCGAGGACGGCGACTTCCACACCTACGGCATGGGCTGGATGTACCGCAGCACCGAGCTGGTCGCTAGTTTCGCCCGCGCCCAGCTCGCCAAGCTCGACGGCTACATCGCCACCATCGCCGAAAACGCCGGGCGTTTCCACGAGCTGGTGGCCGACTGCCCCCATCTCGTCCGCCCCCAAGTGCCCGACGGCATGGTGACCAACTGGTACAACTACACCGTGCGCTTCGACATGGCGGCCCTCGGCCATGCCCACGAGCCCGCTGCCTTCCGCAACAAGATCGTGGACGCCCTCCGCGCCGAAGGCGTGCAGACCGGCGTCTGGCAGGGTTGGCCGGTGCCCAAGATGACCGTCTTCCAGGCCCGCAACGGCTACGGCAAGGGCTGCCCCTGGTCCTGCCAGACCGAGAGCCGGCCCGACTATTCCCCCGCCAGTTTCCCCGTGGCCCAGAAGCATGCCGACTGCCACACCGGCATGACCTTCCCCCTGCGGCCCCCGAACGGCCTCGAACTGGCCGAGCGGGTCGCCGAAGCCTTCCACAAGGTTCTCGGCAACGCCGACAAGCTGTAGAAGTCCCGAACCGGGCGGCGGGTTCCACCGCCGCCCGGTCTGGAATGATGTCAGGCGACGGGGGCCTTGCGGAATTCCTTGTTGTTCATGAAATTCGAGCGGTCAAGCTCGGAGGTGACGAAGCGGGGGCCGGGGGCGAGGATGGGATTGCAGCCGCAGAAGAAGTGGTTGGGGTCCTGCCCCAGTTCGTCGGCCAGCTCCTCCCACATCTCGGTGGTTTCGGTGGAGAGGAAGAGGGGGATTCTGGGGTCGTGCTTGCGGGCTTCCCGGATGAGGAAGCGGTAGAGTTCGGCGCGCTTGGCGTGGGGGAAGGGGCCGTGGCGGGTGGCCTTCATCTCCTCCTGGGACTCGCGGGCGGCGGCGACGAACTCGGGGTCGAGCAGATCAAGGTCGAAGGTCTTGGTGAGGCGCTCGTAGTCCATCCAGATGAGGCTGGTGAAGCCGAGGGTCTCGGGCCGGGCCTTGGTCAGCAGTTCCGCGATGGTGCCCGCGTAGCTCTCGCGCCAGCCGCGGATCGGCAGGACGGGCTTGAGCTTCACGCGGACGGGGACGCCGAGTTCGTTGAGCCGGGCCATGGCGGCGATCCGGCTCGAGGCGGAGGGCGCGCAGGGTTCGAGCACCGCGCCCGCCTCGTTGCTGGCCAGGCTCCAGACCGCCATCACGCGGTCGCGCCGGGTGAGGTCCGCCACCCAGTCCACGCAGTCGCCGTTGGTGTGGAAGTAGCCGTAGCGGTCCTCGTACTCGCCGAGGAGGTTGAGGAAATCCTCGTAGAGCCCGTATTCCGGTTC
>LVAZ01000181.1 GCA_001603055.1 Victivallales bacterium Lenti_02 | reverse complement strand
GTGGGCGGCGGGGCCGGCTCGGGCGGCGGCGAGGGTCGCGGCGGCAGCGGGGCGGTGGACGCGGTGCCGGCGGAATTTCCGGCGGAGTACCGGGGCTTGCTGGAGCGCTTTTTCCAGAACGTGGAGGCCGAATGAAGCGGAGTCTGTGCCATCGCTGGCGGATCGCCGCCGTCTTGGTCCTGCTGCTGGGCGGGTTGTCCCTCCCGGCCCAATCCATTTTCGGCACGCTGGGCGACCCGGTTCCCCCCGAGGTGGAGGCCATCTACCAGAAAGGGTTGAACTATCTGATTTCGAGCCAGGGCAAGGAAGGCGGCTGGCGCGATGGCTACGGCAACCAGCCCGGCGTGGTCGCCCTGGCGATGATGGCGATTCTGGCCCACGGCGAGGACCCCAACTACGGTCCCTACGCGGATTCGGTCAAGCGCTGCCTGGACGCGATTCTCCGGCAGCAGAATCCGGCGAACGGCTACATCGGCGGCTCGATGTACAATCATGGATTCGCCACGCTCGGGCTGGCGGAGGCCTACGGGTATGTGCAGGACGAGCGCATCGGCCCCGCCCTCGAACGGGCGGTGGGCTTGATCCTCAGCTCGCAGGAGAGCAACCCCTACGGTGCCTGGCGCTACAATCCCGGCGGCAACGACGCGGACACCACGGTTTCCGGCGCTTGTCTGGTCGCCTTGTACGCCGCCCAGAACGCGGGGGTGGCGGTGCCGCCCAAGGCCATCGAGCGCGCGCTCAAATACTACACCTCCTGCGCCTGCCCCGAAGGCGGGTTCGGCTACACCAGCGCGGACAGTCCCAACGGCCCGCGCGCCGCCATCGGCATTCTGGTCTTCGCCCTGGCGCGGCGCTACCAGAGCCGGGAGATGACCAAAGCCCTCGAATGGTTCCGCGCGAATGGCGCGGGGCAGGGCGAGCATTATTATTTCTATCATCTGTACTATGCCGCCCAGGCCCTGTTCCAGACGGACATGGCCTACTGGCGCGAGTGGAACAGCCAGAACACGGCCCGGCTCCGGCAAATCCAGAATGAGAACGGTTCCTTCAAGGGAAACCACGGGGAGGTGTTCAGCACCGCCGCCGCGCTGCTGTCCCTGGCCCTGAACTATCGGTTCCTGCCCATCTACGAACGTTGAGAGAACGTGGAGACCCATCCGTCATGAAGCCTTTTCTTCTCGCCATTGCCGCCCTGGCCTGCACCATCCCGCTCCGGGCGGAGCTGAACCTCGAGGCGATTTTCGGCGGCGCGGCCGGGGAGCAGCCCAAGACCATCGCCGTGCCCGATCCCGAGAACCGTTCCGGGATGGACGCCCCGGCGGCGGCCGCTGCTCTTCCCGACCGGCTGGAGTTCCTCAACGGCGACCTGCTTTCGGGAAAACTGGTTTCCCTCGCCCCCGAGGGGCTGGTCTGGCACCATGCCGACGTGGAGGGCGACCTCCGCTTTCTGCCCGTCAACCTCAAGGCCATCGAGCTGCGCACACCGCCCCCGGTCCAGCTTCCGCCCAATCTGGTGCAGGTTGGTCTGACCAACGGCGATTCCCTGCGCGGGCAGGTGGTCGAGATGGACGCGGACAAGTTGATCCTCAATACGGTCTACGCGGGGCGGCTGACCATCCGCAGCCCCATGCTGGCCAACCTGCGCCCCGCCGAGACGGTGGGGGAGGTCTGCTACACCGGCCCGAACAGCCTCGATGAATGGGTCCGGGGCAACAACCAGGAAGGCTGGGAATACAAAAACGGCGCGCTCTACAGCATTCAGGGCAACGGCAGCCTGGGCCGGGACGTGAAGCTGCCGGACCGGGTCCGGATCGACTTCGAGCTGGCCTGGCAGGGGCAGGCGTTCTTCACGCTCTCCCTGTTCACCGACAAGCTGGATTCCTATTACGGTCCCGGCTACCAACTGGCCATGCAGGGCAACCATGTGAGCCTGAACCGGCGGACGCGGGGTTCGTCGAACGGCCTGGGCGGGCACCATGTGCCGCTGCTCGGCGGCACCCGCAAAGCCGAAATTTCGGTCCGCGCGGACCGCAAGGCGAAGACGGTGGCGCTGCTCATGGACGGGGCGCTGATCCAGCAGTGGACCGACCCCGCCGGGCTGGACGAGGGCGGCACCGGCATCGTGCTCTTCGTGAATCAGAACCGGCACCGGCTGCGCAATCTCCGGGTGCTGCCCTGGGACGGCAAAATCGAGCAGGCAGGCGACGAGGAGAAGGCGGTGGCCAGCGCGGAGGACCAAATCCAGTTCGCCAATGGCGACCGGGTGACCGGCGAGGTGCTGGCGATCCGGGATGGCGAGGCGACCGTCAAAAGTCCCTATGCGGAACTCAAGATTCCGCTCGAACGGATTGTTCTGCTCACGTTCCGCGAGGCGAACCGGGAACGGGCGCGGCGCAACGCGGGGGATGTCCAGGGCCTGTTCCGCGACGGCGGTCAGATCACCCTGAATCTGGTCGGTCTGCGCGACGGGCTGCTGGAGGGGGAAAGCGAGAACTTCGGCCAGGCCGACATCCGGATCGGGGCCTTTTCCCGCCTGCGGGTGAACATCTACGACGAGCGGCAGGACCAGGGCAAGGACAAGGACGAGGAGTGGTAGGGGCTCAGTCCGCGGCGGGCAGACGGGCGAACAGACCCCCGTCCACCGCGTTGCGGAGAGCGTTGCCGCGGTGGCTGAGGCGGTTCTTGACCTCGCCGGGAAGTTCGGCGAAAGTCTGCCCGAACCCCTCGGGCACGAAAACCGGGTCGTAGCCGAAACCGCCGCCGCCCTTGGGCTGGTGGATGATCCGGCCGCGCACCTCGCCCTCGGCGGTGCCGACCAGCCCGGCCGGGGAGGCGAGGGCGATGACGCAGACGAAGCGGGCGGCGCGGTCGGTTTCCCCTTCCAGCCGGTGGAGCAGTTTGGCCACGTTGCGTCCGTCGTTGCCGCCTTCGCCCGCATAGCGGGCCGAGTAGATGCCCGGTTCGCCGCCCAGGGCGAAGACCTCGAGGCCGGAATCGTCGGCCAGGACGCAGCGGTTCAGGATGCGCGCCGCCTCGACCGCCTTTTTGGCGGCGTTGGCGGCGAAGCTGTCGCCGTCCTCGATCACGTCCGGCATGCCGCCGGCCTCGGCGGCGCCGAGCACGGCGATGCCGAGGGGGTCGAGAATAGCCCGGATTTCCTGGATTTTGTGGGCGTTGCCGGTGGCGGCGACGATCTGGCGCATGGTGTTTCCTAGGCTCGGGCGGCGGCGGCGGCCCGGGCGAAGGCCGGGGCGGAGCGTTCGATGGTGTCCTGGTCGGTGCAGAAGGCCAGCCGGAAATAGCCCGGATAGCCGAAGCCCGAGCCGGGCACACCCAGCACGTTCTCGGCCAGGAGCAGGTCCACGAAGACCTTGTCGTCGAGTCCGGCGGGCGCTTTGGGGAAGAAGTAGAAGGCACCCTTGGGGAGGGAGAACTCGATGCCGGCGGCGGTGAGGACGCGGGCCATGGCGTCGCGGCGGCGGGCGTAGACGCTCACATCCACCCCGCTGCCCAGGGCGGCGAGCAGGATTCTCTGGCCGATGGCCGGGGCGTTCACGAAGCCGAGAATGCGGTTGGTCATGGTCACCCCGGCCATGAAGGCGGCCAGGTCGGGCATGGCCGGCGAGGCGGCCAGATAGCCCACCCGCTCGCCCGCCAGGCCGAGATTCTTCGAGAAGGAGCCGGCTACCACGGTATAGGGGTAGAGGGGCAGGATCGGGGGGACGACGGCATCGTCGTAGGTCAGGAAACGGTAGGGTTCGTCGGAGACCAGGAAAATGGGCCGTCCGTTCGCCTGGCTGCGCTTGGCGAGAAGGGCGGCCAGTTCGGCCAGCTCCCCGGCGGCGTAGACCGCGCCGCTGGGGTTGTTGGGGCTGTTGACGATGACCGCGCGGGTCCGCGGGCCGATGGCGGCGGCGAGGGCGGCGAGATCGAGGTCGAAGGTCAGTTCCCTGGCGGGGGCGGGCTTGAGCACGCCGCCGAAGTTGCCCACGTAGGAGCCGTATTCCACGAAGTAGGGGGCGGGGCAGACCACCTCGTCGCCGGGTTCGAGCACGGCGCGGAAGAAGGCGTTGAGCGCGCCGGCCGCGCCGCAGGTGACGATCACCTGTTCGGCGGCCAGTTCGCATTCCTGCTCCCTGCCCAGTTCACGGGCGAGGGCGGCGCGGACTTGCGGGTAGCCGCCGTTGGGCATGTAGCCGAGGGCGCTGGGCTGGCCGAGGCTGTCGGCGATTTCCCGCAGGGCGGTGCCGACGGCGGCGGGCGGCGGCAGGTCGGGGTTGCCGAGGCTGAAGTCGAAGACGTTCTCGGCGCCGTAGATTTTCTTGCGTTCGATGCCGGCTTCGAACATGCGGCGGATCCAGGAGGATTGCTGGAGCATCCCGGCGATTTGCTTGGACAGAACTTGCATGGCGGTCTCCGGAGTCATGGGAAAAAGGAGGATCGATTGCGGATACCATACCCCGTCCCGGGCACGCTGCTCGGGAGAAAACGGCGGAATCGTGTTCCGGGTGCCTGCCCGACTCCTCCGGCTTTGCATTTTCGGTCGGGGACCGCCATGTTTCCAGCATCGCATAACCTGATATTCCGGAACTCCGCATGACTTCATCCACCTGTTCCCGCCGCGCCTTTCTCGCCGCCTCCGGAGCCTTGGCCATGTCCAGTCTGCCTGCCTTTTCCCAGAACCGTCGTCCGCGCATTCTGCTGCGTTCCTCGTGGCAGGTGGTGAATATCGGCGACATCGCCCACACGCCGGGAGTGCTGGCGCTGCTGGAGAAACACATTCCCGAGGCGGAGGTGGTGCTGTGGGCCTCCGGCGACCTGTCGCCCGAGGTCGCCGCCATGGAGCATCGCCGCTTCCCCGACCTGCGCATCGTCAAGGGCACGATCGGGGCCGACGGCAAGGCGTCGAAGCCGGAGCTTGGCGAGGCCATCGCCTGGGCCGATTTCCTGCTGCATGGCTCCGGGCCGTCCTTCGTCGCCCGCAAGGATGTGGCCGCCTTCGTGCAGCATACCGGCAAACCCTTCGGGGTCTACGGCATCACCTATGGCGGAGGCGACGCCGAGGAGCGGGCGCTGCTTAGCCAGGCGCGGTTCGTGTACTTCCGCGATTCGGTGTCCCTGGAGAGGGCCAGGACCGAGGGCGTGCAGGCGCCGGTGATGGCGTTCGGTCCGGACGGGGCCTTCGCCTGCGACCTGCGCGACGACGAGTCGGCGGCGGCCTTTCTGGCGGCCAACGGCCTGGAAACAGGACAGTTCCTCTGCTGCATTCCCCGCCTGCGCTTCACCCCCTACTGGACCATCCGCAACCGGCCGAAGGATGACAAACGGCACCAGCGCAACGAGGCCATGAAGGAGCACGACATCGCGCCCCTGCGCGAGGCCATCGGCGCGGTGGTCCGCGAGACCGGGATGAAGGTGCTGGTCTGTCCCGAGGACATGACCCAGATGGCCGTGGGGCGGGAGATGATTATGGACAAGCTGCCCGCCGACGTGCTTCCCCGGGTGGTCTGGCGCGAGACCTTCTGGCTGACCGACGAGGCGCTGAGCACCTATGTGCGCTCCGCCGGGCTGTTCGGCCTCGAAATGCATTCCCCCATCATGTGCATCGGCAATGGCATTCCGGCCCTGGTCGGACGCTTCGCCGAGCAGACCAGCAAGGGCTTCATGTGGCGCGACATCGGCTTGGGCGACTGGCTCTTCGACCTGGACCAGCCCGAGGAGGCGGCCCGCATCGCGCCGACCGTGCTGGACCTGGTGAAGCAGCCCGCGGCGGCCGCCGCCAAAGTCGCCGCCGCCCAGGCGGTCGTCCAGCGGCACCAGCAAGAGACCATGGCGGCGTTGCGCGCCTGCCTCGGGGTGTAGCCGGACTTCCATGCCGCGCGGTAAGTTGCGGGCGCTGGCGGCAGCGATTACCTTTGCACGACTGGGTTCCCCGTTCTCCCCGAGGTTCAGCGCAGGGCGACCTGCGAAACGTTCCATAGCGTCGGCGGGCGACAGGAAGGATTCGGCAGCATGTACCTGATTACCGTGTTCTCGTTCCTGTTTTTCACGGGCTTGGTCGGGTTTCTCACCTGGCTGCTGACGCGGCGGGACGACCATCGCAGCAAGGACGGGTATTTCCTGGGCGGGCGGAGCCTGACCTTCCCGCTGATTGCCGGGTCGCTGCTGCTGACCAATCTTTCGACCGAGCAGATGGTGGGGCTGAACGGGGCGGCCTTCGACGACGGGCTGTGCGTGATGGTCTGGGAGGTGGTGGCCGTGGTGGCTCTGGTGCTCATGGCGCTGTTCTTCCTGCCCCGGTTCCTGAAGAGCGGCATCGCCACGCTGCCGGAATACCTCGAACTGCGCTTCGACCACGGGACGCAGGTGGTCACCAATCTGATTTTCCTGATTGCCTACGCGGTCATCCTGCTGCCGATTATCCTCTACACCGGGGCCACCGGCATGATCGGCATCATGGACATCCAGGGGCTGCTGGGCCTCGAATCGCGGACGGCCACCCTCTGGCTGATTGTCTGGGCGGTGGGGCTGATCGGCTCGGTCTACGCCCTGTTCGGCGGACTGCGCACCGTCGCCGTGTCGGACCTTCTGAACGGGATCGGGCTGCTGGCCGGGGGGATGATGATTACCTATTTCGGGCTTGCCGCCCTGGGGGGGACGGGCGGTTTCCTGGGCGGATTCCAGGCGCTTGCCGAACACGCGCCGGGGAAGTTCAACTCCATCGGCGGCACGGACACCTCGGTGCCGTTCGGCGCGATCTTCTCGGGAATTCTCCTGCTCAACCTCTTCTACTGGTGTACGAACCAGCAGATTATCCAGCGCACCTTCGGCGCCAGCAGTCTGGCCGAGGGCCAGAAGGGCGTGCTGCTGACCGGCGGGCTGAAGCTGCTTGGCCCCCTGTATCTGGTGCTGCCGGGGATCATCGCCTTCGCCCTGTTCGCCAAGGAGGGCGTGGAGATCAAGGGGGACCATGCCTACGGAATGCTGGTGAACCGGGTTCTGCCCGCCCCGCTGGCCGGTTTCTTCGCGGCCGCGATGATGGGCGCGATCCTGTCCAGCTTCAACTCGGCCCTGAACAGCACCTGCACCCTGTTCAGCCTGGGACTCTACCGGACCGTGCTCAACCGGGGGGCCAGCGAGGAGCAGGTCGTGAAGTCCGGCAAGGTATTCGGCTGGATCATGGCGGCCGTGGCCATGTCCATCGCGCCGCTGCTGGCCCAGACCGGCAGCATCTTCAGCTATCTCCAGAAGATGAACGGGATGTACTTCATCCCCATTTTCGCCGTGGTGGTGGTGGGGACGACGACCCGGCGGGTGCCGCCGCTGGCGGCCAAAATCGCCCTGGTGGCCGGCTTCGTCCTCATCGCGACCGGGTACTTCGTCTATCCCTTCAACCGGATCGTCGCCCAGATGCACGAGTACCATTTTCTGGGATTGGTCTTCGCCTATCTGGTGGTGCTGATGCTGGTGATCGGCGAACTGCGCCCGCTGGCGGTCGAGTGGCGGCAGGAGGAGGCCCACGCCGTGGACATGACGCCGTGGCGGCACGCCCGGCTGGTCGGCGCCATCCTGCTGCTGCTGGTGCTGGCGATCTATCTCGTCTTCGCGGATTTCCGCGTGCTGGCGGGGTAGGGGACGGTCGGAACCGCTCCGGCTGTCCCGTCATGGGTGCGTTCTCCGGCTGGGGACAGGGGTGTCGGTGATTTGCTCGATGGCCACGACCCGGCCGTCGCGGAACTCGATGCGGAGCACGTCGTATTCCTCGCGCTCGTCCCAGCCGTAGGGGGGCGCGTCCCACCAGGGACCGCCGGGCCAGCGCCGCCAGTAGGGGGGCGAGGAATGCCAGCGGTAGGCCGTGTAGCGCCAGATTTGCGTGGTGCCCGTCTCGTCGATCCGCTGCTGGGTGTGCCGGGGGCGGCCGGCCGCGAGGTACACCATGTCGGCGGTGTAGCCGAGCTGGACGATGCCCTGGCGGACCTTGGCCTGCACCTCGGGAGGGAAGGTGGCGAAGAGATCCCCGTGCCGGTTGATCCGCGCCTCCGGAGTGGCGCAGCCGGCGGCGGTCAGCAGAAGCCCCAGCAACAGGGCGGGACCGGGAAGAACGTGCGGTTTCATGCTCGGCGTCCCCTGGTTGGCACTTGGTCAACATAGTCCGGTCCGGGGCGGCGCGCCAAGCCTTGCGCCGGGTTCCGGGCCGGTTCCGGCAGAGATTTCGACAAAATCTTCCTTGCGGGGTGGAAACCATGCGTTGGCCCGGCATATTATG
>LVAZ01000650.1 GCA_001603055.1 Victivallales bacterium Lenti_02 | reverse complement strand
CACCGGCACCAGCGGCCTCGACGAGAACGGCCAGCCCCTGTTCGACCTCGGCGCGGCCTTCGAGGGGCAGAGCCCCTTCCGTCCCGACTTCATCAAATTCGCCGACGACATCGGCCCGGACTTCTGCCGCACCCCGACCGTGATGTACCTGCCCAGCCAGCGGATCAAGCCCACCACCGGCCTGTCCCTGGGCGACATCTACGATCCCTACTTCAACCGCACCGACTACTGGCACTTCTGCAGCCACCAGCACACCCCCTTCAAGCCCGAGCCCTCGGGCTACAGCGCGGGCGTGCTCAACGGCCAGACCCTCTACCTGGCCCACCCCGTGTTCTCGATCTACCGCGGCTGGGGCGCGGTGGCCATGGCCGAGTACATCCGCGACGCCGTCGCCCTGATTCTGGGCGCGGACGCCTCGATCGGCTCGAACCTGCCCTCGACCGCCCGCCTCTCGCTCCGCGAGCAGGCCGCCGAGAGCCGCTACGTCCTCCACCTGCTCTACGCCAACACCATCGCCCGCGGCGGCGCCCTCAGCCTGGCCGGAGGCACGGTGAGCAGCCGGGGCAACATCGAGGTCGTCGAGGAGCTTCTCCCCCTGCGTGACACCGCCGTGGTCCTGCGCCTCGACAAGCCGGTGAAGAACGTCATCCTCCAGCCCCAGGGCGTCGGCCTGCCCTTCACCCAGGATGACGGCGAAATCCACCTCGCCCTCGACGAATTCACCTGCCACCAGATGATCGTCCTCGAATACTAGCCCTTCCCGCCCCCGCCCGGTCCGCCGGGCGGGGGTGAAGGGAAAACGCCGGACCGGACCATGAAGAACAGCGCCATGCTCGATGCCGCCCGCGCCGCGTTGCGGGAGTGTTCCAGCGAGGCGGATGCCGTGGTCCTGCGGCGGTTTTTCAAGACGGGGCCTGGCGAGTACGGGGAAGGGGATGTCTTCCTCGGCGTCCGGGTCCCCGCCACCAGACGCATTGCCCGGCAATACGAAGATCTGCCCCTGGCCGAAACGCTGGAGTTGCTGCAGTCGGCGATTCACGAGGAACGCCTTCTGGCCTTGCTCATCCTGGTGCGGAACTACCGCCGGGGGACGGCGGAGGACCAGGCCGAAATCTATCGGCAGTACCTGTCCCACACCCGATGCATCAACAATTGGGACCTGGTGGACAGCTCGGCTGCGGACATTGTCGGGGCCTATCTGGACCACCGGTCCCGCCGCCCGCTGCACCGGCTGGCGCAGTCGGCCAGCCTCTGGGAACGGCGAATCGCCATCCTGGCAACCTTCCATTTCATCCGGCAGGGGGAGTATGGCGAGACGCTGACGCTGGCCGAGACGCTGGCCGCCGACCGCGAGGACCTGATTCACAAGGCGGTCGGCTGGATGCTGCGCGAGATCGGCAAACGCGACCAAGCCACCGCCGAAGCCTTCCTGGCAACGCATTGCCGCCACCTGCCGAGAACCATGCTCCGCTACGCCATCGAAAAGTTCCCCGAGCCCCTTCGTCAGCAGTATTTGCAGGGAACGGCCGGGAATCCGGAGTCGTAGAGCGGGAACTCGCGGGAAACGCAGGCAAGACGCCTACCCTCGCCGCCAGGAAGACCAGGCGGTTCGTCCCCCGGTCACCGCCGGGGAGTCTGTTTCCGCTGCCTGCAACCAGGCGTCAATCTGCGCGATGGGCGCGGGCGATGGCGAAGAAATTGCGCAGCAGGCGAGGGCCGTGCGGGTAGGCCTCCGGCCCGGACTCGGGATGGAACTGCACACCGTAGAGGGGCTTCCGGCGGTGGACGAAGGTCTGGACCCGGCAGTCGGCCGTGCTGGCCAGCAGGTTGAACACCGGCGGCAGGGTCTTCACCTCCATGCAGTGGCGCTCCTGCATCAGCAGGGTCCGGGGCAGCCCTTTGAAGAGCGGATCGTCCTTGACCACCCGGACGGGGAACACGCCCCATTCCTTGAACTTGCCGGGGGAGTACTCTGGATTGAGGTCCGGATCGCCGGGGCCGAGGGGGCGGATGTGGGCGACGGTGCCGCCGAAGTGGCGGGCGATGATCTGGTGGCCGCCGCAGAAGCCGATCTGGGGAACGGGACACTGGCGGGTGAGCCAGCGGTAGGCGGGCCGGGTGATC
>LVAZ01000180.1 GCA_001603055.1 Victivallales bacterium Lenti_02 | reverse complement strand
GGGCAGGACAGTGGGGGGGTGGACCACCCGGGCCGCCTCGGCCACCCATTCCGGGTCCCCGTACAGCCCGATGGCCGCCACGTCGATGGGCTCGAAGCCGAGGGCGAGGGCGGGGGAATCCGGCCGGAGGCGGAAGTCGAAGGCGGCGGCGTCCACGAAGCGGGGGTCGGCCACCACCGAGTTCCGGTCCAGCCCCAGCGCCTGCCATTCCGCGAAGCGGTCGCGGTAGAATTCGAGGTTGCCGCCGCCCTCGGGAGTCCAGTAGAGATTATGGTCCCAGACCCCGGGGGATTCGCCGGCCGCGAGCCGGGCGCGGAGCCGCTGGACGGACATGGGGATGAACAGCTCGCCCTGGGTCAGATGGACGAGGTTGCGCTCGAAGACGTTGGGCGTCTTCTCCGTCCAGCAGGGCCAGAACATCTGCTGGGCGCTGAGGGCGAAGACGTTGTTGCGGATGGTGTTGGCATGTCCGCCGTTGTGTTTCATCAGGCCGCCGCTGAGAGTGTGGTAGACGATGTTCTTCTCGACCAGGTAGCCGTTGGTGGTGCCGTCCAGATAGACCCCCCAGCCGATGGCGCTGTGGGGCCAGACATCGTGCAGCAGATTGTTGCGGATGATGCTGCCGGGGGAGGTGCCGAGGGTGTAGATCGCGCCGCCGTCGTTGAGATGGCCGTTCATCACATGGTGGACATGGTTGAACTCGATGGTGTTGTGATGGCACTCGTTGGGCGCGTCGTCCCAGTTCCAGCCGATCGACATGCCGGAGTAGCGGAAATCGTGGATTTTGTTGTGCGAGACGGTGTTGTGGTGGCTCTGCGCGACCCAGACGCCGACCCCGGCGGCGAAGACGTGGCCCCCGTCGAAGAGATGGTTGTTGTCCACCAGATTGCGGGCGGCGACCAGGGCCTGCTCGCGGGGCCGGCGGGCGGTGCCCACGCGGATGCCCCCGGCACCGAGATTGAATAGACGGCACTGGCGGATGGTGTTGTCCACGCAGCCTTCGGCGAGCCAGATGCCGTACTTGCCGGTGCGGGCCACCTCGCAGCGCTCGAAACGGCAGTTCCTCGCCCCGCTGGCGAGAATGGCGGCGCCCATGCTCACCGCCGCCTGGGGATCGCTGTGCCCCTCGGGGCCAAGGGTCCATTCGTCGTGCTGGAAAGAAAGACCCGCGAAGACCACGTCCTCGACATAGAGGCCGAGGGCGGGCTCGCCGCGCAGACTGACCAGGGTGTCGATCCGGGGGGCGACAAACCGGCTGTCGGCGATGGTTTCGCCGGGGCGGGGAAGGTAGCGCACGGTGCGCCGGTCCGAGTCGATGCGCCACTCGCCGGGGGCGTCGAGGCTGTCCGGCGCGTTTTCGACGTAGTAGCGCTGGCCGCTGCCCCAGCGCTCGAAGGGCCAGTGGGCGGGGCCGGTGAAGGTGACCTTGTCGCCCTCGATGGCGGCGATCCGGTGCCAGGAGGTCTCCCAGGAATGGTAGGCCACCACGTATATGTCCTCGAGATCGGGCCAGGGATCGAGATTTCCCGGCTCGAAGCGGAAGGCGGAGCGCTCGGGCTCCGCCGGCCCCGCCACCGTGAAGAACTGGCCCTCGTTCGGGGTGCGGGCGCGGAGGCAGCGGACCCCGTTGCGGAAAAGCTGGTTGAAGGCCAGTGGCCGACCCGCCACCACCGGCTGGGGGGCCTCCCAGGACCCGTCCTGCCGCAGCCGCCAGTTGGCCACCGCCACGCCGCCGCTGACAACCGGACGGGCGTCCGCCGCCGCCTGGTAGGTGGTTCCCGAATCCAGCGGCGTCAGCACGAAGGTCTCGCCGAGCGGATAGGTGCCCTCGCGGAGCAGCACGACGACCGGCTCGGCCAGCTCTCCCGCCTGCCGGAGCCGCCGGAGATTGTCCCGCGCCCCGACCAGGGTGCGCCAGGGCGCCGCGGCCGTGCCCGGTCCTTCGTCCCGGCCGTCGGGGGCAAGGTGGAACTCGGCGGCGAGCAGGGAACCCGTCAATAGCGGCAGGAAGGCGAGAAGGCGTGGAATGCGCATGGCCGTACTCCCCGTGTACAGAGGCATGCCATACCTTGCCCCCGCAAACGGCAGGATGCAATTCCCCGCCCCGAGGCGGGGCTCGGGCTCCTGCCTAGTTGAGCGGAACCCCGATCAGATATTTGCCGCGCCGTCCCCGGTCCACGTAGAGCAGCACCACCTGATTCTTGGTCTTCTTGAGGGCCTCGGCCACATCCCTGAGGTTTTCCACCTTCTCGCCGTTCACCATGACCACCAGGTCGCCGACCCGGATCTCGGGCTCGGCGCGGGTGGCCGGGCTGTCCGGCTGGATGGCGGCGACGACCAAACCCTGCTCGGTGACCTGCAAGCGCAGCCCCATGTTCTCCGCCGGGCCGGAATCGCCGTTGCGGGGCCGGGCCGCCCCGGCGCTGTCGCGCACCCGGGCCACGACCTCGAAGGTCTTGACCTCGCCGTCGCGGCTGACCGTCACCTTCACCAGGTCGCCGGGCTTGTAGGCGAGCACGGCGAACAGCAGATCGTGGGGCGAATCCACCGCCTTCTCGCCCACCCGGGTCACCACGTCGCCGGCCTTGATCCCCGCCTGTTCGGCGGCGCCGCCCTCGACTACGGACTCGATGAGCACGCCGCCCTGGACCCCGTAGCGCCGCTTGAGCAGGTCGGTGAGTTCCTGCATGCCGATGCCGAGGAAGGGCCGGGCGACCGCGCCGTTCTCGATGAGGTCGGAAACCACCCGCTTGACGAGGTTGCTGGGAATGGCGAAGCCGAGGCCGATGTTGCCGCGGGACGCGCCGCCGCCGGTCATGATGAACTGGTTGATCCCGATCATCTCGCCGTGGATGTTGAGCAGCGGGCCGCCGCTGTTGCCGGGGTTGATCGAGGCGTCGGTCTGGATGTAGTTCTCGAAATTGGTCATCCGCATGCCGTGCCGGCCCTTCTGGCTGATGTGGCCGATGGTCACGGAATAGTCCAGGCTGAAGGGGGCGCCCACCGCGATGGCATACTGGCCCACGCGGATGCGGTCGGAGTCGCCGAAGGCCACGGTGGGCAGGTCGGCCAGGGTGCCGCCGCCGATGCGCAGCACGGCCAGGTCGGTGTCCTGGTCGATCCCGACCACCTCGACCTGCCCCTCGCCTCTGGCGCTGTCGAACACCCGTCCGTCGAGCAGTTTCACCACCAGCTCGTCATGCCCCTGGATGACATGGTAGTTGGTGACCAGATAGCCGTCGGCCTGGACAATGACGCCCGAGCCCATGCCCGCCTCGCGGGGACGGCCGCCGTCGGGAACCTGGGGGCCGGGGCGACCCTCGCCGCCGCCGAAGGGCGGCTGCTCGGGGAGACCGAAAAACCAGCGGAACTCCGGGGGGATATCCTGCTGCTGACGCCGCGCCTGGACACGTTGTTTGTTGGTGATGACCACCACGGCGTTCGAGGCCCGCTCGGCCACCCCGGTCAGCGCCTCCTCGATCTTCAGCGCCAAATCCAGGCCGGTGAGCGCCACCTCCCCCCTGGCTGCCGTACCCAGGACCAAGAACACTCCGAGAATGATCGCTTTGCCGAAAGCCGGACCGAATGGACGAACGTGCATGACCACTGTCTCCTTGCATGGAACTGGTTTCCCCGGCCCTGCCGACGACGGCGGAACGGGGCGGGGGACATTTTCCCATAAAGACTAGGGACTGCCGGGTAAGTTCCTTTTGCAGGACCCGGCATGGCGTGGTATGCTCGTGGGAGACCGCCGGTATCCGCAGCCCGTGTCCGGAACCAGGGAGAACCCGCCCATGAGCGAGAACCCGTCACTCGACCACCTGATTGCCCAGCTCGCCGACTACCGCACCCGCCACACGGCCCGCCTGCGGCTCAAGGAAATGGGCCCGGCCATCGCGGACCGCCTGCTGCCGCTGCTGGAGGACACCGCGCGGCCCGAGAACCTGCGCTGGTCGGTGCTCGCCCTGCTCGTCGCCTGGAAACAGACGGCGGCGGCACCGGCGATTCTCCGTGTGGCCCGCGCGGACCGGGGCTTGCAGAGCGAGGCGGTGCGCGCGCTCGCCAGTCTCACCGGCCTGGAAATCGGCGAGGACTGGGACGAGTGGGCGAAGGCCCTGGCCGATCCGGCCGGCTATGCCGCCCCCAAAACCGCCGCTCCCGCCGAACGCCCCCATCAGAAGGTGGGGAGAACTCCCGAGGAACGGGGCCGCGAGTTCTTCCGCCGGGCCCTGGCCCGCGACGCCTCCCAGTTCCAGTGGGAGGCCGAGGGCTATCTCTACATGCGCTTCGAACTGCCGGGGAACCGCAAGCAGCAGATCGTCGCCACCTTCAACGAGACCGACGACAACCGCCAGCCGCTGGCCGCCATCTACACGGAATGCGGCCCCGCCAGCCCCCAGGCCGTGACCGCCATCACCCGCCGCAACCTCACCGCCAAACACGGCAAATTCGAGATCGAAGGCCCCGAGGGCGAGCAGAAGGTGGTGATGCGCGCCCATATCCCCTTCGCCAGCCTCGACGAGAAGCTGGTCCACGACACGGTCCTATGCATGGCCGTCGAGGCCGACTCCCTCGAACTCGAGCTCACCCAGGCCGACCGCATCTGACCGGCCAGGCCCACCGGAACACGCCAGCAAGACGCCCTCCGTCCTGCAACCAAGCGTGCAGAGAGTCGCATATCGCAGCCCGTAGGGACGAGGCTTGCCCTCGCCCGGCCTCTCGGCCAACCGAAACGGGTCGCAACCTTTTCCGACTCTCCAGAGCTTCTGCGCTGGCTACTGATGCCGCCCTCTGGCGAGGGCCCGAATGTCAAGACCGACCTCGACCGAACTCCAGGGTTGGGAGTAGCCTCTTTCCCGCGCCGCCGCCAACCGTCGGCGGCTACACGGTCACGGTGCAGTTCCGGCCCCCGGCCTTGGCCAGGTACATGGCCTGGTCGGCGCGGGCGACGAAGGTCTGGGCCGTGTCCTCGGGCCGAGCGTCGGCCAGGCCGAAACTGGCGGTGACGGTGACATTGCCGTCCAGGTGCCGGGTTGCCGCGAACCGGGAGCGGATGCGCTCCGCCAGCACCAGCCCCTCGTCCGCCCGGGTGTAGGGCAGTAGGACGAGAAACTCCTCGCCGCCGAAACGGCAGGGCAAATCCTCCCGGCGGCACTCGCGGCGGAGCAGATCGGCGAAAGCGCACAGCACCTCGTCACCCGCCTCGTGCCCGTGGGTGTCGTTGATCTGTTTGAAACGGTCCAAGTCGGCCATGACCAGACAAAGCGGCAAGTCGCGGCGGCGGGCCAAGGCCAGAAGGGGGTCGAGCCGTTCGAAGAACCGGCGGCGGTTGGCGAGGCCGGTCAAAGGATCGGTGCGGGACAGTTCGGTGATCTTGCGGTTGGCCTCCTCGAGTTCCCGGTTCCGCTGGCGGAGTTCGCGCCCGATGTCGCTGATTTCGTTGGTCAGCATGCCGAGCTGCTCGGCGACCTCGTCGCCCTCGCCCAGCACATCCGCCAGCAGCAGCACCCCGTCGTCCTCCGCGAAGAAAAACCCATAGAGGAGCTTGCCGGAGGGGCTGGCGATCAGCGCCAGGGAATTGTGCTCTGCCGAGGCTCCCAGCATGTCCAGGTCCAGGGGAATCTGGTCGGCCCGGCGCAGATAGTCGGTCAGCTTCCGGTCGGCCAGCGGCTCGCGCTGGCCGAAGAGCCGGGCGGCGCAGGCATTGTGTTCCCGGATACGGCCGTCCGGGGAGCAGCGCAGGGCGACGGTGCTGCGGCTCCGCCCCAGATAGAGGTTCCAGGTGTCCAGGGAAATGGCCAGTTCAGCCGGCATGGGCGAATTCCCCCCACCAGGCTGCCGCCTGCTTCACGGCCTCCCGGCAATCCCCGGCGAGGGCGTCGGCCCCCAGCCGCCGGTACAGCCCGGGCTCGCCCGCGAAAGCCAGCCCGCCCACGAGGATGCGCAGGTCGCGCCCGCCGGGCAAGGCCCGCACCCCCCGGATGGTTTGTTCGAGATAGCCCAGGTTGAAGGGCATGGAGGCGGAGAGCGCCAGCAGGTCGGGCCGCTCCTCGGCCACCAGGTCCACCAGTTCCTGGATGGGCGTGTTGGCCCCGAGGAAGCGGACGGTCCAGCCGTCCTGTTCGAGGGCGTCGGCCACCAGCCAGGCCCCCATTTCGTGGTATTCGTTGGCGGTGGCGGCGACCACGGCCTTGCCCTTGCGCGTTTCCTCCGGCACGTTCTGCGGCGGCAGCGCGGACAGCAGGCGGGCGACGGAGGTGGTCGCCAGATGCTCGCGGGCGACCGTGATCGCCCCTTCCTCCCAGCGGCGGCCCACCTCGTACATCGCGCCGCGCAGAGCCTGGTNNCAGGGGGTGCCGCAGGGCAGGGGGCGGAAAGGGGAGGGCAGAGCGGACAGTTCCACCACCTGCGGATGGACGGCCAGCAGCCAGTCGTACACCCGCAGAATCTCCGCCCCCGGCATCTCGCCCAACCGTTCCCGGACCGCCGCCCGCCAGGCGGCGAGGGCGACCGGGAAATAGGCGAAGTCAACGCCATGCCGGTGGTAGGCCCGGTACACCCAGGGCAGCAGGATGGCGAGTTGCCGGTAGATGCCG
>LVAZ01000179.1 GCA_001603055.1 Victivallales bacterium Lenti_02 | reverse complement strand
GGGGGAGGGGGGCGGTGGCGGTGCGGGCGGGGATGGTGGGCATGGGGTGTTCGAGGACGGGTGTCTCGCGCGGCCAGTCGGTGCGCACCGGCCAGGAAAACCGGTCGGGGGACTCGTAGAGGCCGATGCGGTCCCAGGGGATGGGTTCGAAGCCGATCTGCGCGGCCAGTTCGGCGTCCACCTCGTAGCGGCCGTCGGCGAAGGCGACGGGGTTGCGGGGGGCGAGGACGCTGTTCCGGTCGAAGCCGCCGTCGAGCCATTCCTGCCAGGGCCACAGGTCGCGGCGGCGGTTGCCGGTGACCGGTTCGCCGCCCCCGAACCAGAAGAGGTTGCGGTCGCATTCGGAAATCCCGTTCCGCCAGGTGCGCGTGCCCACCAGCCAGGCGCTCTCCGGCGCGGCCACGGCAATGTTCCGCCGGACCACGTTTTCGGCCATGACGTAGCTGACGCCGTCCTGGACTTTCGGCGGCTTCTCGCTGAACAGCCCCTGGAACTGGATGTTGTCCACGAACAGGTTGTTCTCGATCACGTTGGCCACGCCGCCGTGGACATGGAAGGCGCCCAGGGCGGAGCCGACCACGACGTTGCCGTAGAGCGTGACGCCGCTGGTCCAGTCGTCGAGGTAGATGCCCCAGCAGTAGCTCGGGAACGCCCACTGGCCGGGTTTGCGCATCTCGTAGCCGCCGCTGTCGTGCAGGTAGTTGTGGCGGACGATGGAGCCGCGCTCCTTCAGGTCGCGGGTGCAGAGGCCGATGGAACCGGTGTCGGATTGTTCGAGGTTGACGTGGTGGACATGGTTGCCCTCGACCAGGTTGCTGCCGCCGAACATGATGCCTTTCCGGGGGGCGTCGTGGATGCGGTTGCGGCGGACGATGTTGCCGCGGGTGATGTTGCCGCCGACGTAGGGGTGGATGTCCACGGCACCGCCCGCGTTGCGGCTCATGCCGACGTGGTGGAGGTGGTTGTTCTCGATCACATTGTCTTGCAGGCAGTCGTCCCGGTCGCGGGCGACGTTGCGGCTGCCGAGGAGGCGGATGGCGGCGGTGCCCGTCCAGGCGATGTCGCAGCCGGCGATGCGGTTCCGGCTGCTGCCTTCGTGGAGCCACACGCCGTCGCCGCCGGTGCGGGTGATTTCGCAGGCGCGGAGGGTGCAGTCGGAGGCGGCTTGCAGCTCGACGGCGTGGCCGGTCGTCCCCTCCAGGCGCAGGTCCTCGATGCGGACGTGGCGGACGGGTGCCTCGCGGCTGCCGAGGAGGCGGACGAGGGAGGCGGCGCGGGGCACGGCGACCTTTCCGGCGGGATCGCCGGGTTCCGGCGGCATGAGATAGAGCTGATTGTCCGCCGCGTCGAAGAACCATTCGCCGGGGGCATCGAGTTCCTCGAAGAGATGTTCGAGGTAGAAACGGTTGCCGCGCCTGATGTCGTAGCGGGCGTTGCGGGCGGTGGTCAGACGGCGGGTTTCGGCGTCCACCGATTCGAGGGGGAGGACATCGCAGTTCCAGTTGGCGTCCGGCCAGACCACCAGCCGTCCGGTTGCGGGATTCTGCCAGCGGGAGACATCGAGCTGCTCGGGCAGGAACACCACGTTTTTGCGCGGGTTCTCCTGGTCGGTGTCGTAGGCGTAGATCATGCCGCCGGTGCGGGGGTTTGCGGGATCGAGATTCGGCACCCGCGCCGCCGGGAGGCGTTCGCCGTTCCAGTAGACCTCGGCGATTTGGGTGACCGGGGCGGGGGCGCGCCAGATGCCGTCGCGCCAGAGGGTCCAGCCGGTCACCTCGGCGAAGCCGCTGAGGGTGGCCGCGCCCCGTTCGCTGGCGCGGATCACGGTGGGGGCCTCGGCCGTGCCGGAAAGGGCGGCATCGAGAGCCAGCGCGTCGACGAGGCGGTGGGTTCCCGGCAGCAGGTGGAGGACGAGCGGGATTCCCGCCTCGTCCTGGCGGGCCTGGCGCATGGCGGCGAGCGCCCGCTCCGGGCTCCGGAACGCCTGTTCGGGAGAAGCGCCCGAGCGGTCGTCGTCCCCCGTCGGACTCACATAGAATTCACGGGCGAACAAGGCGGCGGAAAGCAGGAAAAGCGGCAGCAGGCGGGAACAATGCATGGCGGACTCCAGGTGTCGGAAAGGGACAGCAGAATACCACGCCAAGCCCCCGAACACAACCGCAACCGCCGGCCGCAGGTTCAGCCCGCGCTAGGAATTGGGACGCTGGCCGAGGACCAGGTAGAAGCCGGGTTCGTCCACGGCGGCGGCAACGGTCAGGTCGGCGGCGGTGAACAGGCGGGCCAGGGCGACGGCGGCGGGGAGTTCGTGGTTCGAAACCTCGGGGTGGGCACCGCGATGGAAGTGGTTCATCTCGGCCGAGGACTGGAGATGGCAGACCGCGAGGCGGCCGCCGGGGGCGAGGAGGCCGCCGAGGTGACGGATGGTGCCGGCATGGTCGGCGAAATGGGGGAAGCAGGAAAAGGCGAGAATCGCGTCGTAGCGGTCGGCGGTTGCCAGGGAGGAGGCGTCGGCCACCAGGAAACGGAGGCGGGGATCGGGGTGGCGTTTTTGGTTTTCGGCGATCATCTGGTCGGCCACGTCCACCTCGGTGAGGATGGCGTCGGGGGCGAGGCAGGGCAGGAGGAAGGGGACGAGGAAACCGTCGCCCGCGCCGACATCGAGGATGCGGCGGGCGGCGGGGATGGCGGCGGCCGCGAAGAGGCGTTCGAGTTTGGCCTCGAGGCCGCCCGCGCGGAGCTTGTCGCCCCAGCAGCGTTCGCTCCAGCCGACGGCTCGGTCATTGAAGAATTGGCGGTTGGCCGCCGCGCGCGCATTCGGGTCCATGATGAAGAAACTCCCGCAACCAGACGAAACCATAGGCCAGCCCCACGACGAGGCTGGAGACGAGCACGATACAGGCGCCGACGGGCAGGTCGAGCCGGGCGGCGGCAAGAAAGCCGAGGATGGCGCTGGCCGCGCCCAGGACACCGCTCCAGATCAGGCAGGAACGGAACCCCCGGGCCACCCGCTGGGCGGCCAGGGCGGGATTGCAGACCAGGCTGTAGAGAAGGAGCCCGCCGACCCGTTCGAGATTGACGGTGATGACCGCGCTCGACAGCAGCAGGATGCCGGCGAGAATCGCGCCCTCGGGGATGAGCGAGGCGGCCAGGGCGCGGCTGAACAGGAGCAGTTTGAGTTCCCGGCGGTAGACGGCGATGAAGCCCACGAGGAGGACGAAGACCGCCGTCAGCGGCCAGAGGTCCCGGTAGGTGGCGAAGAGCAGATTGCCCCACATGAGTCCGAGCGCGCCTTCCTTGGGGCCGGGCTGGAGGCCGATGCCGAGGAAGGCGAGGCCGAGCATGAAGGAGAAGATCAGGCCCACCACGCCGCCCGCGCTGGCCTGGCGGTGGCGCAGGAAGGCCAGGAGGATCAGGGTGCCGACGAGCGCGCCGACAAAGCCGCCAAGGCCGGGCGGCTGGCCCAGGAGGTTGGCGAAGACGACGCCGGCCATGGCGGCGTGGGCCATGCACACGGCCAGAAAAGGCATGCGCAGGCCGAGGGTGAAGACGCCGACCAGGCCTGCGCTCGCGCCGCCCAGCAGGGCCGCGAGCAGGACCGGCGCGAAGAAGGTCAGGAATTCCATGGCACTCTCCCCTCTTCGCGGCCCACGCTGAAGGCGGCGTAGCGGCCTGCGTGGCGGCGGACGTGCATGCGGCAGGCGTAGAGTGCGGATAGCGTCGCGTCGGTGAGCGTGGCCTCGGGTGGACCGGCGGCGAAGAGCTTGCCTTCGCGCAGGAGGAGGACGCGGGAGCAGCAGGGGGGCAGATCGTGGATGTCGTGGGTCACCATGACCACGGTGCGCCCGCCCCCGGCCAGTCGCTGCACGGTCTCGGTGAGCCGTTCGCAGCGGTCGGGATCGAGCCCGGCGGTGGGCTCGTCGAGCAGGAGGAGTTCCGCGTGGCGCACCCAGAGCCGGGCCAACTGGACCTTCTGCTGCTCGCCGCCGGAGAGTTCGTGGTAGAGGCGCTTGCCGAATTCGGCGAGTTCCATGACGCGCAGGGCCTCGTCCACGGCGGCGGGGGTTTGCCTGGCGGCGGGGAGCCCGGCCTGGCCGAATTCGACCACGTCGCGCACGGTGAAGGGCAGCTCGGGATTGGTTTCGTGGCGCTGGGGAAGATACGCGAGACGGCGGCGGACGGCATGGGCGGCGGCTCGGGTGAGGGGCAGGGATTCGCCCAGCAGAGTGCCGGTTCCGGTCTGGGGCCGCTCGCTGCCCGCCAGCACTCGGAGCAGCGTGCTTTTGCCCGCGCCGTTGGGGCCGACGACGCCGACGAACTCGCCTGCGGCCAGACTCAGGTCCAGTGGCCCGAGAATGGTCCGGCCGCCCCGGCGCACCGCGACGGACGCTAGCGTTGCGAGTGTTGCCGCCACGCGGATTCCAGCTCCTTGAGGTTCGCCGCGAGCAGTTCGGCATAGCCGTCCCCGGCGGCGGGGAAGTTGCTGAACACGGCGGCGGGCACGTTTTTGCGTTCCGCCAGGGAGCGCGCGGCCTGGGCGTCGCTCTGCAAGTTGCCGATCACGAGGACGGCCTCGGCGCGGAGCAGGTCGGCCAGCTCGCGGGGCGACACATCGTCGGGCCGGGCCAGGGTGGCGACCACCTCGAGGCCGAGCCAGGCGCAGAAGGCCTGCTGCTGCTGGGAGGCGATGACCTTCGCCCCGCGCCAGGGCCGGGGCGCGGCCTGGATGCCCACGCCGAGGTCGGCGAGGTCGCGGGCCACCGCCTGCTGGCGAGCGCGGATGGCGTCGGCTTGGGCGGGCCAGGCTGCCGCCAGGGCCTCGGCCAGCTCGGCGCTCATGGCGGTGTAGTTCTCGGGAATCAGTAGGGAGCCTTTGGCGGCGATGGCCCGGATGGGCAGGTTCCCGCCGCCGACCTTGCGCATCTGGCCGTCCAACCCCTGCTGGAAGTCGTGCCGAACCACCAGTTTGGCCCGGCGCAGGAGGGGCACCAGGCGCGGCGGCAGGTCGAAGTGTCCCGGACAGGAGCCCGGCGGGATCAGGGACACGATCTCGACCCCGGCCGGCAGGGCGGGGGCATAGTCCCGCGCCGCCGCTTCGAGCAGGGAGGTGGTGACGACCAGGCTGGCCGTCTCCCCCGCCCCGAGCAGAGCAGCGAAACAGAGAAACAGGATGGGAAGCAGACGCCGCATCAGAAGGAGACCTCGAACCCGGTCATGGCCGAGAAGCCGGGCATGGGATAGCCGGGACGGTATTCGTAGTCTTGGTCGAAGAGGTTTTCGAGGGCGACGAACACCTTGCCCTCGACCTGCTGCGCGAGGGTGAAATGGTAGGTGAGCTTGAGGTTGGCCAGGAGGTGGGAGCCCACGACCTCGTTGTTCACGGCGTCCAGCCTGCGGGCCTGGGAGAGGGCGTGCATGCGGTCGGTCCAGGTCAGGTCGATGTTCAGCTCCCAGCTCCGGTGGAAACGCCAGTTGGCACCGGTGGCGACGGTCCACTCGGGGGCGTAGGGCAGATCGGTGGGATCGGGATCGAGGTAGGTGACGCCGGCGAAGAGCGAGAGGTCCTCGCGGGGGCGGACGGTGGCGGTCAGCTCGGCCCCGCGCTGGCGGAAGGATTCGACATTTTTCCAGAGCGGGCCGGGGGGCACGGCGACGTAGCGGTCGCTGCCCTCGTCGTAGAACACGGTCAGGCCGAGGGTGGCCCAATCGGTCGCCCGCCAGGAGACGCCACCCTCGACGTGGTCCACCAGCTCGGGATCAAGGCCGCGCCAGGAGTCGGCGAAGGGGACGATGATGACGTTGATGCCGGGATAGACGACGCCGCGGGCATAGCTGAGATGCCAGTCGAAGGCACCCTTGCCGAAGGTCAGGCCCGCCTGGGGGGCGAAGGCTTCGCCGAAGTAGTTGTGCTTGTAGTAGCGCATCCCGGCGGAGGGCTGCATCCACCAGCCGTCCCCGAACTCGACGCGCTGGGCGATGGCGGCGTAGGGGGAGAAGAGATGCAGGGTGCGGCGGTCGAAGTAGGTGACGGCGTTGTTGCTGGCGACGTATTTGCACTGGCCCTGGCTGATGTCGTGGTCGAGGCCGAGGCGGATGGTGCCGCCTTCCCAGGGGCGGATGTCCTCGTGCAGGCGCAGGCCGTAGTTGCGCCAGTCGTTGAGGGTGTCGCGGGTGCTGCCGATCTGGTCGTACCACTCGCCGTCGCCCCTAGTCATGTAGAGCTTGACGGCGCCGCTGGCCTGCTCGTAGTCATGGCTGAGGGTGACGGTGCCCAGCCAGTCGCGGCTCTCGTAGGTGCCGTTGCGCGAGGCGGGGTTGCCGAGCAGCCCGGGGTCTTCCGCCTTGGCGTCGGTGACGAGGCCGAAGAAGGCCAGCCGCCAGTGCTCGTCGAGGGCGATGCCGAACTGGCCGTAGGCTTCGGAAACCCGGCCGGAGGAACTGGGACGATGCCCGGCGCTCTCCGAGTAGGTCTGGCCGACGATGAGGTCGAAGGGGCCATAGGCCGCGCCGGTCTCGAAACCCTGGTGCCAGGTCGAGTCGCTGCCGAAGGCGAGGGAGACCCGGGCGCCGGGGCGTTCGGCGGTCCAGGATTTGGGAACGATGTCCACGGCGCTGAGGGCGTTGCCGAAGATCGCGGGCTGCGGCCCCTTGTAGACCTCGATGCGGGCGGCGGGACCGATGCTGGCGAGATCGAGCAGGGGATGGTTCCAGACCGGGTTGGCGATGGGCACGCCATCGATGCGGAGGGCGATTTCGCCGCCGGGGCGGGACGAGCCCATGCCGCGCACGAAGACCGCGCCGCCCTCGCCGCCGGCGAAGGCGCCGACCCGGTTGTAGCGGGTGACGGTCACGCCCGGCGTGCGGCGCAGAGCGGCCGCCAGGTCGTGCGCGTTCAGGTTGTCGATCTGCTCGGCCGAGACGGTTGTCACTAACCCGCCCCAGTCCGTTGCCCGGTCGCCCTCGATGATCGGCGTGGCCACCACCAGTTCCTCGGCCAGTTGCAGACGCTCGGGTTCCGCAGCCAGTAGCAGGCCGGACAACAGCAGACCAAGAATGCTTGCACAACGCATGGACTCTCTCCGGGTTGAAAGTGGCGGGAAATCAGTATTACGAAAACAAAAATCGTAATATCCAGAACTCCGCCGGGAGTGCAAGCGGTCCCGGAGGATATTTCCGGGAAAGTATGAAGGATGAAGTATGAAAGAAATTGTCTCCGGTTTCCTCCACTGAGTCCACTGAGTCCACTGGGTCCACTTTCCGTGCCTTCAGAAAAAGGAACGCCCGCCGGGGGACCCGACGGGCGTTTGGAATCAGGGGTGGGCTTCCCGTTGCCGGGAAACCCACGGTTGGGAAGGCTTAGTAGACCTGGGTGGCTTCCGTCTCGTTGACCGGGCGACCGAGCTGGTCGGTGGTCATCTCGACATGGAAGCGGACGTCACCGGCCTTGATGCCCTTGGTCTTGACCTGCCAGACGGCCTGGGCCCTGGGTGCCAGGCTGGGCAGGGGCTGGAACTTGACCACGCCGTCGGCATGGGTACCGGCGGTGGCGCCGCCAGCGGCGACGAAGGTCATGAATTCCTTCTCGATCTTGCAGACCAGGGTGATGTTGGTGTCGGGAGCGGTACCCTGGTTGGTGACGGTGATGGTGTAGACTTCCTCGTCACCGAGGCTGAGCGGATCGTGGACGTCGATCACTTCGAGCAGCACGGCGGGCATGCCGATGACGTTGGTGTCGGCGCTGGCGGCGACGGCGTCGGCGCAGACGGCGGCGGCGGTGGCCTTGTTGGTCAGGGTGCCGTGGCTCATGGCCTTGACCTTGATCTGGAAGGCGGCTTCGGCCTTGGGTGCCAGCGAGGGGACGGTCCACTGGACCTTGCCCGCGCTGACCACTCCGCCGGCGCTGGTGGAGACCACGGTCACGCCGGCGGGGAGGATGTCCTCGACCACCAGGTTGGCGGCGGGGGCGTCACCGGTGTTGGTGACCTTGATGTCGTAGACGATGTCGCGGCCGGCGAACTGTTCCTTGGTGGCGACCTTGGTGATGGCCAGGACGGGCTTGGTCACGACCACGGCGGCGGTGTCTTCGGCCTTGAGCGAGCCGGCGGTGGCGACGGCGCTGTTGGTGAAGGAGCCGGTGCGGCTGGCGCGGGCCACGAAGTCGAAGGTCTTGGACTGGCCGGAGGCCAGATCGCCCGCGTCGAAGGTCACCTGCTTCTGGCCGTCGACCGTCAGGCCCTCGGGCAGGGTGTCGACCACCTTGACGCCGCGGAGGACGCCGGTGCCGGGGTTGGCGACGACCAGCTTGATCTGGATCGGATCGCAGAGCAGGACCGCGTCGGTCATGGTCTTGTCCAGGGTCAGCTTGGGCGCGACCGCCACGAAGGAGGTGCAGAGGACCGGGCGGTAGTCAACCTTGGAGCAGCTCACGAAGGGGCCGGCCTGGGTGGGGATGCCGCGGACCTTGACGGACTTGGTTTCCTTGCCGGCCAGGTCGCCGAGCTTCCACTGGGCCTCGCCGTTGGGGCTGACCTGCGCCTGGGGGGCGGAGCCCTTCAGGTCGAAGTTGGCGGGGATGACCGAGGTCAGGACCACGTCGGTCAGCGGGCAGTCGGTCAGGTTGGTGACCTTCATCTCGTAGTCAACGGCCTCGCCGACATAGACTTCGGAGGTGGTGATGGTTTCGAGCAGGACGACGCTGCTGTTGACGTCGCCGGTCGGGATGGCCATCTGGGCGGTGGTGAGGTTGCCGGCCGTGGTGATGACCGGGCAGGTGCCGGAGACGACGGGCTTGGCTTGGGGCTTGGGGGCGGGGGCGGCGGCGGGCTCCGTGCAGGCGCAGCCAGCGAGGAGGAGAGCTGCCAGGCCGGCAGCGCATACTGTGAACAAATTCCGTTTCATCGCGAGATCCCTTTCTTTCTGTTTGACGCAGAACACACTTGTCCTAGGAAATGCCCGGAACGGAAAACCTTCGCCGCTCCTCCCGTGGCAAACGAACTGGTCTGCACGGGATACAACTAAAGTATCAGGAATTCATCTCCGGTCAAGGTGTCAAATAACTCGAACACAAATGAGGCTGGGCAAAACCGTCAGGCTGGAGACGCGGAATGTCATGTCGGACGGAAGCATCCAAGGCGGAATAAGGGGGCTCATTGCTTTCTCAGGCAGGAAGTAACAACACTTCCACTAGCTACCACTGACTCGGCTGGAAAGGCAAGGTTCCCGGTGGGCGGTCAAATCACGCAGGCATTGGCCCAAAGTCCTACCCGTTGTCGGCTGGGTGCCGGGATTGGCGGCCTGCGCCCCCGGCAATACATTGCACTTCCCCCAAACGCCTGGAGGCATGTGATGACATCCCGGACGCTCGCCCTGTTCGCCGCCGTCTCCTGCTGCACCCTCGCCGCCGCCCCGGTCACGGTCCGGGAAGGCAGGCTCTGGCAAGAGGGCAAGCCCCTCCGGGCCATCGGGGTGAACTACTGCGACCTCTTCCAGGAGCTGCTCGGGAATCCCGAGAGCGACCGCACCCTCCGGGGACTGCGCGTCCTGGGCGAGAGGAAGATTCCCTTCGTCCGCTTCTGGGCCTCCGGCTTCTGGCCCTCGGACTGGCAGCTCTATCTGACCGACAAGGAGGAGCATTTCCGGCGGCTCGACCGGGTGGTGCGCGCCGCCGAGGAGGCGAACGTGGGGCTGGTTCCCAGTCTGTTCTGGCGCTTTCAGACTCTGCCCAACGTGGCCGGCGAGTTCACCGACGCCTGGGCGGACCCGGCGAGCAAGACCCGGATCATGATGGCCACCTACACCCGCGAGGTGGTGACCCGCTACCGCGAGTCCCCCGCCATCTGGGGCTGGGAGTTCGCCAACGAGGTCAACCTCGCGGTCGATCTGCCCAACGGCATGAACTTCCTCGGCAAGCAGATGCCCCATCTCGGCGTGGACCTCGCCAAGGACGAGCGCAACTTGGTGACCAGGGACATCGCGGTCGCGGCCTTCGTCGCCTTCGCCGAGGAGGTCCGCAAGCTCGATTCCGAGCGCTTCATCACCAGCGGCAACAGCGTGCTGCGCGCCTCCCAGTACAACCAGAACACGGCCGGAACCTGGACCAAAGACACGCCGGAGCAGGCCGAGCAGGTCCTGGCCTGGCTCAACCCCGATCCCATGAACGTGGTCTCGATCCACCTTTATCCCGGCCTCGAAAACCCGCTTTCCCAGGCGGGGACCATCGGCACCGCCGAAGTCATCGGCCTGCACAAGACGTGGTGCGAGCGGCTGGCCAAGCCCCTCTTCGTCGGCGAGTTCGCCGCCATCGGCCACGACAAGGGCAACGAAGTGGACATGGCGGTCTACC
>LVAZ01000012.1 GCA_001603055.1 Victivallales bacterium Lenti_02 | reverse complement strand
GCGGGCGCAGAAGGATTCGCACCAGGCGGCGTCGGTGTCGGCCGCGGCACCGCGCAGGCCGTGGTGGAAGTGGTGGGCGGCGAGGGGGAGTTCGAGTTCGCGGAGGAGGAGGAGGAGGGCGGTGCTGTCGGCGCCGCCGCTGAAGCCGACCAGGAGGCGCCGCACGCCGTCGAACAGATGCTGTTCGGCGATGAATTCGGCAAGACGCTGGGCGGCTGGGCTGAGGGGTGGCATGGGCGATTTTGGTGTTATTCGGGGTCCGGGGACGGGAGGGAATGTAGCCAGCCGGGCGGGGAAACGCCAAAAATGACGGAATTTGCGGGGTTGTCAGGCTGGAAGCGGAGGAAAACGGACGGGGAGTTGTGCGACATGGATTTGGCCCCGTATAGTTCAGTGATCGTATAGCGACAAAATCAAGGAACCAACCGCACGATGGATGAACAAATCTGGGTTTACGATACCACGCCGGAAAGCAAGATTGCGGAGATCATGGAGGCGGGGAGCGTAAGCCGGGCCACGGCCCGGATACTCGCCAGCCGCAAATTGCCCCCCGAGCGGGTCGAGGCATTTTTGAATCCCACGCTTTCGCGCCT
The DNA here is from genome assembly GCA_001603055.1 of Victivallales bacterium Lenti_02. GTDB lineage: Bacteria > Verrucomicrobiota > Lentisphaeria > Oligosphaerales > Lenti-02 > Lenti-02. Next base: position 5,021 of record LVAZ01000012.1, on the reverse strand, counting down.
GTTCGACCCGTATCTTCTGCCTGGTGCCAAGGCGGCGGCGGAGCGGCTGTGGCAGGCGGTGCGCAACGGCGAGCGGATTCTGATTCACGGCGACTACGACACGGACGGGATCACGGCGACGGCGCTGACCGCGTGGGTGCTGCGCCAGCATGGCGCCACGGTGGGGCATTTTCTGCCGCACCGGATCGACGACGGGTATGGTCTGACCATCGAGTCGGTGGCCAAGGCGGTGGAGGAGAAGTGGGATTTGATGCTGACGGTGGACTGCGGGATCACCAGCGTCGAGGCGGCGCAGGCCGCGCGCGAGGCGGGGATCGATCTGATTGTCACCGACCACCACATGCCGGGGAACGAGCTTCCCTGGGCGGTGGCTCTGGTTGATCCGAAGCTGCCGGACGCGCCGGCGGGGCTGCACGATCTGGCCGGGGTCGGGGTGGCCTTCAAGGTCTGCCACGCCTTTCTGAAATTCGGCCGCGAATGCGGGTTCGACGGGGGCGAGGTGGATTTGCGCGAGGGGCTGGATCTGGTGGCGCTGGGGACGGTGGCGGACATTGTGCCGCTGCTGGACGAGAACCGGATTCTGGTGAAGAACGGGTTGCAGACCCTGGGTCGCCAGCAGCGTCCCGGCATTCACGCCCTGTGCGAGATCGCGCGCACCTACGAGCCGTTGACCACCGGCGACATTACCTACCGGCTGGCCCCCCGGCTGAATGCGGCGGGGCGGATGGGCGATCCCGGCGACAGTCTGCGCCTGCTCGAGGCGGACAGCATGGTCGAGGCCACGACGCTGGCGCGACGGCTGGACGAGTACAACCGCGAGCGGCAGCGCATCGAGGAGGAGGCGATCCAGGGGGCCGAGGAGCAGATCAGCCAGTTCGGCGACATGGCCAGCCGGCGGACGCTGGTGGTGGCGGGGGCCGACTGGCATCAGGGGGTGGTGGGGATCGTGGCCTCGCGCCTGACCCGGCGCTACCATCGCCCGGCGGTGGTGCTCACGCGGGACGCCAGCGGCGTCTGGGTGGGGTCGTCGCGGAGCGTGCGGGGGTTGAATCTGGTCGATTTGCTCGAACGGTGCAGCGACACCTTGATCCGTTTCGGCGGGCACGCCATGGCGGCGGGGCTGTCGCTGGAGGCGGAGAAACTGCCGCTGTTCCGGGAACGGTTCGAGACCACCATCGGCGAGGTGCTGGAGATCAAGGATCTGCACTCGCACATCGAGGTTTGCGGGGAGGTTGGCTTCGCCGAACTCGATTACCGGTTTTTCGCCGAGCTGGAGCGGCTCGAGCCCTTCGGCCATGGGAATCCCGAGCCGGTGTTCGTGGCCCGGGGCGTGATACCGGACCGGATGATTCCGGCGGGGCGGTCCCACACCCGGGGCTACCTGCGGGACGAGAGCGGGGCGAGCATTCCGTACATCGCTTTCGGGCGCACGCCGGAGACGCTGCCGCCGCCGCCGTGGGATTTGGCCTTCACGCCCCAGTTGAACCGCTACGGCGGGCAGGCCACGCCGCAGGTGCGGCTGGTGGATGTCCGCTCGCTGGCGTGACCGGGGCGGGTTGACAGGACCGGCAGGGCGGGTAGTTTCCTTCCCGTGGTCCAGCCCAGGGTTCCGAAGCTGCCAGCGGCGGACGGTTTCCCCGCGTTTCGGGCCTCGGCGGGAGGTTCCGATATGCCGAATGTGAAACTGTTTTCTCTCCTGGTGTCGATGGTCGCGGTCGCGGGGGCGGAGGAATTGCGCCCGCCGCCGGAACCGGGACCGCGGCTGACGCCGGTCACTCTGGGCGACGCGGTCATCGAGCCGTTTTTCGACGGGACGCTTGGCGCGTGGAGCCACTGGGCACTGGCGCCGGGCGACACGTCGGCCACGCCTCTGCAACGCTGGTGCAATGTGCAGATTACCTGGGTGGCGGCGGCGGCGGGTCAGGGGCCGGTTCTGTCCCGGCGCTATCCGGGCGAGGGCGTGGCGCTGGGGCCGTACACGGAGCTGGTGCTGAGCGCGGGCTTTCCCCGGGGCACCACGGTGGCGCTGCGGGCGGAGACCGACGCGGGCGACTTCGCGCGGGAGATCGAGTGCGGCGTGAGCCATACCGACCAGTTCGTCCTGCCTCTCCCCGGCGCGGCGCGGCTGCGGCGGGTGGAAGTCGGCTTGGGTTCGGCGGGCGCGGGCCGGCTGGAGGGTAGTCTGATCTGGCTCGGGGCGCGCGATCCGGTCCAGGCCGAGGCGGAGGCCGCGCGCTGGCGGTTGTTTTCCGAACAGCCCCTCGAGGTTTTTCTGCGGGCGGTGCCGGAACCAGAGGACGGGGCACCCTTGTACCATGTTCTGGCTTCGGCGGAAGGCTTCGCGCAGGCCCGCGAGGCGGCTCGTGCCGCCGGGTTGGAACCGCTTGGTCTGCGGGCGAGCGTCGCCCTCGAACCCCATTTGAGCGGGTGGGGCAACCAGGATTTGTTCGGTCGGCGGACGGAAGCGGGGCATCGGGGGCTGGTGACGGCAGGGGGCAGGCGGCTGAGTCTGCTTCAGGCCGCCCAGCAGGCGGCTTTGGCGGAGGATCATGAATCCCTGCGCGAAGTGGCCAAGGCGGCGGTCCAGTTCGCCCTCATTCCCCATTGGGACGTGGATTTCATCACCGCCTTCCCGGACAGCTCCTGGGAGCAGCGGCCTTTCAACCAGGCGGTGGTCTGCTACCATCTGGCGGTGGCGCTGGATTTGGCCGGTCCGTGGTTTTCGGAGGCGGGGCGGGCCTTGGTGCTGCGCCGTCTCGCCGAGGACGGGCTGGGCAACATCAACTACAGCGTCTGGCGGCATCCCTACATTTTCGACTGCAATCAGTTGGCGGTGTTTTCGATGGGTCGCCTCGCGGTCTATTCGGTGCTGGAGAAACAGCGCGGCTGGGCGCGGGTCGCGCCGTATACCGATTTGGCCTTCGGGGAACTGAACGAGAGTCTGGAGAGAATCTTTCTCCCGGACGGAGGTTTCTTCGAGGGCACCGGCTACCTGAGCTACACGCTGGACAACGCGCTGCCCGCGCTGGCGATCTACGGGGCCGCGCGGGGGAGGTCGCTGGCGGACCTGCTGCCGCCGCTGCTGGCCAGGGTGGACGACTATTTCGAGGTGCTGCGCAGCACGACCCGCGCCGGGCGGGTGCTGATTCTGGTCGCCGACGCGCAGGGCGGCCCCTTCGCCGCGCCGTCGCCTTCGCTGCTCAGCGTGCTGGCCAAGGTGCGTCCGGGGGGCGCGGCCGCGCGGATGCTGGCGAGCATTCCCGACTATGCGAACCAGCTCGAACTCTGGGCTCGTCCCGCGCCGGACCTCGCGGAGGTGGACCCGGACCATTACGCCGCGTTTGTTTCCCTGCCCGATACCGGGATGGTCGCCTCGGCCCGCCGGTTCGAGGGTGAATGGGTGAAGCTGGTGGTTCTGGGCGGCCCGGCTCGGGCCGGGCACAACCACGAGGACCGGGGCAGCTTCGTTCTCGAGTTCGCGGGCGACACCTTCGCCGCCGATCCGGGCGGCCTGATCTACGCCGACGCGGCGGCCAATGCCATGAAGCACGCGCAGAATCACAATCTGCTGGTGCCGGTGGTGGCGGGTCCGGATCGGCCCGCGCCGCAGAATCCGGCTGCCGTGGCGGTGATTCCCAAGGCGGAGGGCGACGAGGTTTCCTTCTCGGCCTCCCTGGTGCCCGGGGTGCTCTGGCCGCAGCACTATCGCCGCTGGGAACGTTCCTTTTCTTCGCCGAATCCCGCCGAACTCGTGATTGTGGACGAGTACGAGCTGGAACGGGGCGATGGCGTCGAGTTCCGCTGGCACACGCCTCTGCCCGCCCGGATCGAGAACGGGGAGATGGTCATCCAGGGCGGCAACGGCCGCGCCTACGTCACCCCGCCCGAGGGGTGCCGGGTCGAGCTGGTGCCCCCGCGACGACTGGGGACCACCGCGCTCGCCACCTTGGTTTTCCGGCAGGACGGCCGGGCGGGCAGGCTGACCACCCGCGTCCGGCTGACCCGGCAGCGGGCGGAGCCGCGCGACCGGGTCTGGCAGGGGGCCGACCCCGTTCCGGACTCCGTTCCGGGCGGACCGGGCTGGAAATGGGATGCCTTCAACCATGGTCGCGGGGGCTCGATGCGGCTCGATCTGACCGCAGGCGACCTGGAGGGGAAGCGCGCCATCGCCTTCGACCTGCATGCCTCGCAGGCGGCTCCGGGCACGGTGGTGACCGTGGCGGTCACCTCGCCCGGTCCCAATGAGCGCGGGGACTACTACTTCGTCCGTTTTCCGGTGGACTGGCAGGGGAGGCGGCGTATCGAGCTGCCGCTGGCCTCGTTTTCGTCCTCCCGCGCGCCGGCCGGCTGGGGGGCGGCGACGGAGATCATCCTCTACTCGATGCACGGAGGTCCGCCGAAGGACCCCGTCGAGCTGGTGCTTGGCGGGCTCGAATTCCGGGACTAGTCCTGTTCGCTCCGTCCCAGTTCCCCGACGGCGCGGCGGATGGTGTCGCCGTCGAAGCCGCGCCCGGCGAGGAACCGGTAGACGGCGGCGCGGGCTTTCTGGACTTCGCGTCCGGAGCGCATGAGGGAGGCCCATTTGGCGGCGGCCGCCTGGCGGGCGCGGTCGATCTCGCTTTCCTCGTTGTCCTCCTCTTCGGCGACTTCGGCCAGGACGGTCCGGGCCATTTCCTCGGGGATGCCCCGGCGGCGCAGGTCGCCGAGGATGCGGCGGGTGCCCACGGGACGGCTGGCGAGGAGCTTCTGGCGGATGAAGGCTTCGGTGAACTGGCGGTCGTCGAGCAGGCCGACCCGTTCGAGGTCGGCGAGCAGGAACTTGCGGACGGGCGCGGGGTAGTCGCGCTCGCGCAGCTTGCGGTCCAGCTCGGCGCGGCTGTGGGGGCGGCGTTCGAGGAGGCGCAGGGCGCTTTCGCGGCACTTTTCGATGATTTCGCCGGTGGATTCGGTCATGGCTTGCGGTTCCGGCCATACCTTGACGCGCCGGGGGGAAAGGGCAAGCGGTTGTGGCACGGGATGGC
>LVAZ01000178.1 GCA_001603055.1 Victivallales bacterium Lenti_02 | reverse complement strand
AAAACCGAAGAATCAACGGGTTGGGTTGGCAGCGGGGGAAGAGGGGGGTAAGGTGTGGCACTCGGAAGCCAACCTGTTCATTGTATGGAGAATCCGTCATGCGCTCCGTTCTGCTCGCCGCCGTCTTTGCCCTGCCGCTTGCCGCCCAGCTCTCCTTCGAGGCCGAGAACCACGTGGTCAACCGGGACGCCTTGCAGGTGAACCGGTATTCCGAGACGGCCTGGAATGTGTGGAGCACGGACCAGGACGCGCTGAAGAAATGGTCCGAGGGCGTGGTCATCCAGAGTCCCCGGGTGATGGCCGACCGGGCCACTCCCGAGGAAGGCGCGCCTCCCCTGCACTTGCGCCTCGCGGAGATTCCGGCGGGCACCTACAATGTGGAGATTCTCGGGCCGGGGCGGACGGCGGGGCTGTCGCTCGACGGCGGCAAGACCTGGCGGCGCTTCAAGGGCGGCCTGGCCGCCGAAGGGGTGAAAATCCAGGACGGCGTCTTCGAGTTCTGGTTCGACGATCTCTACGCGGAGGAGAAGGAGGAGAGCCGCGGCTCGACCTATCTCGACCGCATCGTGCTGAACCGGGTGCTGGAGGTGGAGAACGGGGTGGGCAATCCCGGATTCGAGATGCTCGAGAACGGGCTTCCCGTGGGCTGGGGCTGGTGGTCCCGCGACGGGAAGGGCGGCGCCGTCAGCAGCACCGAGGCGCGCAGCGGCGGGCAGTCAGTACACATCCGCTACGACGGCGAGGCGGACTGGGCCTACACCTGCGGCACCCGCCTGGCCGTCAAGCCCGGCCAGGAATTCGCCATCCGCGCCTGGATGAAGAGTGAAGGTTCCAAGAGCGTGAGCGTGGCGGTGGTGGGTTGCCGGGATGGCAAGGTGGTGCGCTGGTCCGTGGGCGAAGCCCGCACCTCCGGCACCCATGACTGGCGCGAAGTGCGCGGGTACGTCCATATCGACCGCGATGTGGACAGCGTCTACGTGCGGCTGGTCGGCAACGGGGCGACCGACGTGCTGGTGGACGACATCTCCCTCCGCGAGGAGGCCTTTGTGTTCGAGCAGAAACCCCGGGTCGCGGGGCATCTCGCCGCCCGCCCGGTCGAGACATTCGACCGGGCCCTGGTGGCCCTGCCCACCGCGAAGGGCGTCTATCTGAGCTGGCGGCTGCTGGCGGAAGACCCCGCCGGCGTGGGCTTCGACCTGTTCCGCGAAGACGGCGGCAAGCGGGTGAAGCTCAACGAGTCGCCCATTGTCCGCACCACCGATTTCCTCGATGCGGGCGCGGCACCGTCGGCGGACACGGTCTACCACGTGCGTCCCCGGTCGGGCAAGGGCCCGGCGGGTCAGGCGGTCCCGGCCACCGCCGGGGCGGGCGGCGACGCCCTGCCCTATGTCTCGATCAAGCTCAAGGATGAGGACACCCGGTTCATGGCCGTCGGCTTCACCGATCTGGACGGCGACGGCAGGCTCGATTACGTCATCAAGCATCCCAACGCCAACATCGATCCCTGGCACGTGTACTGGCAAAAATCCCCGGAGACCTACAAGATCGAGGCCTACCGGCACGACGGCACCCACCTCTGGACCAACGACCTCGGCTGGGCCATCGAGCGAGGCATCTGGTACTCGCCCTGGATCGCGGCCGACTTCACCGGCAACGGGCGGGCCGAAATCGCCGTCAAAATCGGCGAGGGCGACCCCCGCGACGAGGAGGGAAAAGTCACCAGCGGCCCCGAGTGGATTGCCGTCTGGGACGGGCTGACCGGCGCGGAAATCGCCCGCGCCCCCTGGCCCCGCCGAGAAGCGTTCACCGACTACAACCTCGCCTCGCGCAACCAGATCGCCGTCGCCTACCTCGACGGCAAGACGCCCTGCCTGCTCGCCCTGCGCGGTACCTACGGGCGCATGCTGGTCGATGCGTTCCAGCTCCGCGATGGCCAGCTCGAAAAGCTGTGGAGCTACGACAACGAGGAATATGGCCGCCGCTTCTGGGGCCAGGGCGCCCACTTCACCCTCTGCTATGACGTGGACGGCGACGGGCGCGACGAGGTCATCCTCGGCAGCGTCGTCCTCGACGACAACGGCGTGCCGCTCTGGAGCACCGGCAAAGGGCATCCCGACGCCATCTCCCTCGCCGACTTCAACCCCTCCCGGCCCGGTCTCGAAATCGGCTATGTCATCGAGACCCGCAACCCGACCGGCGGTCTGAATCTGGTCGATGCCCGCACCGGCAAGTTCCTCTGGCAGCTCGAAGAGCCCACCGTGCATGTCCACGGCGGCGGCATTTTCGGCGACATCGACCCGACCGTTCCCGGCATGGAAGTCTACGGCGCCGATGCCGACGGGCACAAGCTGACCGACAAGCGCTGGCTGTTCGCGGCTGACGGCACCCTGCTCGAATCCGGCCCCGAGAACCTGCCCTTCGGTTTCGGCAAGACCATCGGCTGGTGGGACGCCGACTTGCAGGTGGAATTCGTCGGCGGGCGGGTTTCGGACTATCAGGGCGGCGTGCTCGACGGGCGCATCGAGGGCAGCATCCGGGCCGTGGCCGATGTGCTCGGCGACTGGCGCGAGGAGATCATCACCTCCGTGCCCGGCGAGCTGCGCATCTACTCGACCGTCATTCCCGCCGCCGACCGCCGGGTCTGCCTGCTCCAGGACCCGGTCTACCGCATGGTCACGGTCATGAACACCATGGGCTACAGCCAGCGGCCCCAGCTCTCCTACAATCTCGAGGCGGTCTCCCCCGGCCTCAATCTCACCTTCCAGACCCAGCCCGGCGAAGGCGGCGGCGCCGTCTGCCGCGTCGTGGTCTCCGCCCCCCTCGACCGCCCCGTCCGCGGCACCGTCCGTCTCGAAGCCGACGCGGGGCTGAGCCTGCTGCCTGCCGAATACACGGTGGACGTGGAGCCCGGCCAGCGGGACATCCGCTTCGTCGGCATTTCGAGCGCGGTGGACAGCGCCTTCGGCGGCGACATCCGCGCCCGGCTCGATTTCCAGGACGGCGGCCTGCTCACCGGCCAGGTTCCCGTCCGGGTGGCCGGCACTTTCCTCAAGACCGGCTTCATCGTCCAGGCCGAGACCGTCGCCTCCCAAGCCGGTGGCGAGGTCCAGGTCCGCGCCGACAAGCCCGGCACCATGGAGAAATCGATCAGCCACTGGGACGACAAGGGGCATACCCTGACCTGGACCGTCGAGCTGCCCGAGGCGGGCGAGTACCGGCTCGCCGTCCGCTACTGCACGCCCGGCGCGGTCCAGCGCAAGCTCACCCTGAACGAGCGCGAGATCGGGGTGGTCACCTTCCCCGGCACCGGCGGCTTCGGTACCCAGGCCCACGAATGGGAGCATGTCCGTTTCGAGCCGGTGGCCCTGCCCAAGGGCACCGCCACCATCCGTCTCGAAAACAGCGACGGCAAGGGCCTCAACCTCGACTATCTGGCGCTGGTGCCGGTGAAGTAGGGCGGGAGGCACAGGGAAAATTAAGACGGGCGCGGAGGCCGGCTGCGAAGCCAGCATCCGCGCCCGTTCGTTTCTTCTGTTTCCGCCCTATTCCCCGAGCAGGCTGAGCATGATGTAGCGGTCGAGCCCCTCGTAGTCGCGCTCGGCGATGAAGATGTCGATCTCGGCCTGGTCGAGACGGCGCGAGAGATCGACCAGCTTGAGGAAGATTTCGCGGCTGTTGGCGAGGTGCTTGAGGGCGGGGTCGCCGTCCTTCTGGGTGCGCATGGCCTTCACATCGAGGCCGACCCATTCGCCCCGCTTGCCGTAGTCGTGGATATCGAGAATGCGGACCTGGTTGAGGGCGCGGCGCAGGTCCACGGAGCCGAAGGACTTGTCCTGGTCGAACTTGAGCCCGTTCTGGTCGTTGAGGTGGACGGTCCAGAGTTTGCCGAAGGAGAGGGCGAAGCCCATCTCGTCGGAGGGGTCGAGCCCGGCGAGGATGGCGTGGGCGCTCTCGATGTTGACCCCGACGCGGTCGGGATCGCGGGTGCGCTGGGCCAGGGCGAGGGCGTGGCCGGTGGTGGGGATGTAGGTGTGGTCCATGGGCTCGTTCGGCTTGGGCTCGACGCAGATGCGGATGGCGTCGTCGTAACCGAGCATGTCGTCGATGACCTCGGCGATCTGGTCCACGGCCCAGCGGCTGTTTTTGGCCTCGCGGATGTAGGTTCCCTCGCGGGCGAGCCAGAGGACGACGAGGTCGGTGCCGAGGGCGTTGGCGATGTCGATGGTGCGTTTGAAGCGGTCGCGGGCGTAGGCCCGGCAGGCGGGGTCGTTGCTGGTGAAGGCGCCGTCGATGGTGCGCGGGTCCTCCCACAGGCGGGGGGCGACGAATTCGGCCACGAGACCATGTTCGGCGAGGGTGTCCTTGAGCCGGCCCGCCGCCGCCGCGATCTGGGCGGGGGTGAGGTCGTTCAGATTGGGCACGGCGTCGTCGTCGTGAAACTGCACGGCGCCGAAGCCGAGGCGCTGGTAGATGGCCAGTTTCTCGTGGAAGGGAAGGCTGTCCCGCACCGGCGGGCCGAAGGGGTCCGCCCCCTCGTGGATGTTCCAGGGACCGAAGCTGAAGCGGAAGGTGCCGGCCATGATTGCTCTCCTTGGCGTTGCCCGAACGCGAATTGGGTGCGCGCGGCCGCGCGCATGCCAATCACGAACCTAACCCAAATCCCGCCCCGGTGCAATCGGAACGGCGACGAATCCGGGGGGGGACGGGGGGATTGAGCGTTGTGGTTCCGGGTTTCCTGTCATGGACAGGATGGACGGGATGGACGGAATGGACCAGAACGGCGGGACCTGCCTGCGCTTGGTTTCTGGCCGTTTTCAGATATGCCCGCGGGCGATGGCGAGGAATTCGTCGTGGACGCGGGCGTTGCTGGCGAGGAGGTGGCGGCGGGCGGCGTAGCCGGGGCCGCCGGCGAGGTCGGTGACCCGGCCGCCCGCTTCCTCGACAATCAGGACGCCCGCCTCGAAGTCCCAGGGCTGGAGCTGGAATTCCCAGTAGAGATCGTAGATGCCCTGGGCCACGTAGCAGAGGTCGATGGCGGCGGAGCCGCAGCGGCGGATGCCCCGGATGCGCGGCATGACCTCGGCGAAGAGGGGCAGGTTGGTGTGCTCCAGCCGGGCGCGCACGCAGGCGAAGCCGGTGGCGGCCAGGGAGTCGATCAACCGGTCGGTCGGGCTGACGTGGATGGCCTTGCCGTCGTGGAAGGCCCCCTTGCCCCGCTCGGCCCAGTAGACCTGATCGAAGTAGGGCAGATAGACCACGCCCGCCGTGGTCCGGCCGCCCTCGCGCAGCCCCACCGAGACGCTGTAGAAGGGGTGGCCGTGGATGTAGCTGGTGGTGCCGTCGAGGGGATCGACCACGAAGACCCGGTCGAGGTCGGCGAGGTTGCCGTAGCTGCCCTCCTCGCCGTAGAAGGCCACGTCCGGAAAGGCGCGGCCCAGCTCGGCGCGGAGGAACTCCTCGACTTCCCGGTCGATCCGGGTCACCATGTCCACGCTGCTTTTGCGGTCCACGTCCCCGGCGGTCAGCTTGCCGAAATGGGCGTGGGCTTTTTTCCCGGCCCGCCGGGCGATGTCGATGAGGGTGGCGATCATATACCTGCCGTGGTTCGGATTGGGCGAAGGGCGCAACATAGCGATGCGCCCTTCGGCTTGCCAATCAGAACTGGGGCAGGAGCTGGGCCTCGAAACCGAGTTCGCGCCGGACGCGGCTGACGTCGTAGACGCCTTTGAACTCGTTGCCGGGCTGCTCGAAGTAGGAGACGTCCACGCTGTCGCCGTACCAGTTGCGGAGGATGTCGGCGGTGGGGGCGCTGGCCCAGACCCTGGGTCCGGCGGTGTTCATAATCCGCACGCCGGGCTGGTAGGGGGCTTCGGCGGCGAGGGTGAAGGCGCGGACGGCG
>LVAZ01000177.1 GCA_001603055.1 Victivallales bacterium Lenti_02 | reverse complement strand
GTCGCTTCCCTTTCCACAACGTCCGCGAGGTTCCGGCATGGCGCTGCGTTTCGGCTTGATCGGTCTTGGCAAACATGGCATGCAGGCGGTGAGCCCGGCCTTTTTCGATCCCGCCTGCACGGGCGGCGCCCTGGTGGCGGTTTGCGACGTGAACCCCGCCGCCACCGCGGCCTTTGCCCGGCCCGTGGAAGCCAAGTACAACGACCACCGCCGGATGCTGGCCGAGGCGGGGCTGGACGCGGTCTACATCGCGGCCGGCATGGACCATCACTACCGTTTGGCGACCGACGCCCTCCGCGCGGGCAAGCATGTCATCGTCGAGAAGCCCATGGCCGCGACCCTCGATGAATGCCGCGAGATGACCGACCTGGCGCAAGCCTCGGGCCTGACCCTGGCGGTCAACTTCGAGACCCGCTACAGCGAACAGAACGAGATTCTCCGCCGCTGGATTCGCGAGGGCCGCTTCGGGGAGATCGACGCGCTCCATTTCACGAACATGTGGGACGGCCACAAGAGCTTCGGCCCCATCCAGCAGCGGCGGGCGCGCCTGATGGAGCTGGCGGGGGCCCTGGACTGCGGCATCCACAAGCTGGACCAGGCCCGCTTCCTGGTCGGCGGCGTCTGGGCCGACGTGTTCGCGCGCGGGGCCTGGATGGGCGAGGATTTCACCCCGCCCACCCACATCGGCATCGTCGGCCAGCTCGACAACGGTGTGCTGGTCACCCTCAACGCCAGCCTGTCCTGGGCGGCCCACATCGATCCCCGCCCCATGGTCAACACGATGGAGATCGCCGGCACCGAAGGGGTGGCCATCTGCCGCTCCAGCCGCGATTTCCGGAACATGACCATGGAGCTGTTCAGCCGCACCCTCTGCGAAACCCACGAGCTGCGCCCAACCGGCCACACCAGCGACATCGTCCTGGTGGTCAACGAGTTCGCCGAGGTGGTCGCGCACGGCCGCACGGCCGACACCATTCTCGCCAGCGGCGAGGACGGCTACTGGGCCCAGTACGCCACCGAGCAGGCCAACGGCCAGGCCATCCGCGGCCGCATCCGCCGCGAACCGTAGACCGGACGGCAGCGGAGCGGTTGACGGCGGCGGGCGGGGGGAGTAGGTTCCCCAACCCGCAACCCCGTACCCAGCCGGAGAATCCGCATGGTCAGCAACCCCGTCTCCCGAGGCCTTTCGTCCCAGGTCCTGAGCCTTCTGGCCGTCTGCGGCATGGCGACAGCGCGCGAATTCCAGGTGTCGCCCACGGGGAACGACGGGAACGACGGCAGCGCGGCCCGGCCCTTCGCCACAGTGGCCCGCGCCCAGCAGGCCGTGCGGGACCTGCCCCGGCCCCTGGCCGAACCGGTCACCGTCCTGCTGCGCGGCGGCACCTATCGTCTGACGGAGAAACTGGCCTTCGGGCCGGCGGACTCGGGCCGCGCCGAGGCCCCTGTCATCTATCGTTCCTTTCCCGGCGAACGGGCAGTGCTCAGCGGCGGACGGGTGCTCGAGGGCACCTGGCGGCAGACTCCCGGCAAGCCCTACTGGCAGCTCGAAGTGCCGGTCGGCCAGCGCTTCTTCTCGCTCTTCGCCGACAACCTCTCCCGCACCCGCGCCCGCTATCCCAACTGGAACCAGAAAGTCCTCCGCGCCGAGGGCCAGGCCCCCGGCGAGGACCCCCGCCAGGCCTTCGCCTACTTGCCCGGCGATATCGACCCCAACTGGTCCAACCCCACCGACATCGACGTCGTTCTGCTCTGCTCCTGGACACCCACCCTCCACCGCCTCGAGGAAATCGTCCCCGGCCGCCGCGTGGTCCGCTTCCACAGCTCGCACGGGCGCACCGTGGACTTCTGGGAGCGGAATTTCCGCTACTACCTGAGCAATGTCTTCGAGGCCCTCGACGACCCCGGCGAGTGGTATCTGGACTACCGGCAGGGCAGACTCTACTACTATCCCCTGCCCGGCGAAGACCCGAACGCGCTCGAGTTCGTCGCCCCGGTCATGCAGTCGCGGATGCTGGAGATCGAGGGCGACCTCGCCGCCGGCAGCTTCGTCGAGCATCTCCATTTCCAGAACCTCGAATTCCGCCATCTGGACGGGGACATGGACCGCTACAACGGCATGTACCGCCAGGGCCACATGTTTCTGACGGCCGGGATCGTCGCCCACGGGCTGCGCGCGGCCTCCTTCGAGGGCTGCACCTTCGCCCAGCTCGGCGAATACGCCCTCGAACTGGCCGACGGCTGCCGCGACGTGCGCGTCCAGCGCTGCCATTTCCACGATCTCGGCGCCGGGGCCATGCAGCTCGGCGTCACCGACCTGCGCACCCTGCTCACCCCCCGTTTCCAGGCCCAGCCCGGCGACCTGGTCCTCGAAGCCGAGGCGGCGGAGCTGATCGCGCCCATGGAGCGGCGGCAGGACGCCAAGGCCTCCGGCGGAGCCTATGTGGTCCTCCCCGAGGGGCAGACCGGCGGCTGGGCCCGGTTCAAGGTCGATGCGCCGACGGCGGGCGACTACGAGATGATCGCCCGGATCATCGCCCCCGACGGCCAGTCCGACTCCCTGTCCGTCCAGATCAACGACGGCCCCATCCACACCTACGACACCGGCAACGGCCGGGAATGGTTCGCCTCGACGGTCCGCTCCCGCGAACTCGGCAACCAGCCGCTCGTCGCCCAGCTCCGCGCCGGGGGGAATCTCGTCGCCTTCGGCGGCCGCGAACCGGGCGCCCGGCTGGACCACCTGATCCTGCGGCGGGTCGGCGGCGAGGGCGGCGAGCCGGACGCCAGCGTCAACGAAGTCCTCGATCTCCTGATCGACAACAACTGCATCCACCGGCTGGGCACCATCTGGCACGGCTGCTACGGCATTGTGAACCGCTTCGCCAGCCGCACCCGCATCACCCACAACGAAATCTTCGACATCCACTGGGACGCGGTGGCCCTCGATGCCCGCTGGAACTGGCAGGGGGAGAAATACTCGCACGGCAACGTGGTCGCCTACAACCACTTCCACCACCTCGGCCTGCGCTACCACACCGACGCCGCCGGGGTCTACCAGTTCGGCCCCCTCGACACCCACATCCACCACAATCTGATCCACGACGCCGTCGCCTACCCCTACATCTGCGGCTACGCGGGCATCTACCTGGACGAGCAGTCGCGCGGGGCGCTGGTCGAGAACAATCTGGTCTACAATCTCGAATGGCACGCCTACTTCCAGCACTGGGGGCAGGACAACGTCTTCCGCAACAACATCGGGGCCTTCGCGCGGGACGGCTTCATCCGCCGGGGCGGCCTGCACCGTCTGAAAAGCAACCATTTCGAGGTGTACCGCAATCTCTACGTGGCGAACGACGACATCGCCCTGCGCGGCGGCTGGGCCGAGGGGGAACGGCCCTCCCTGCTGCGGCAGAACATGTACCACACGATCGCCCCCGCCGCCGAGCTGACCTTCGACGGCAAAACCTTCGCCGAATGGCAGGCCACCGGCCAGGACGCGGGCTCCCTGGTCGGCGACCCCGGCTTCCGCGACCCCGCCAACTTCGACTTCACCCTCCGCCCCGACGCCCCCGCCGTCCGGGAACTCGGCTTCGTCCCCTTCCACGAGGAAATCCGCAAGGCCGGGCTCTACGGCGATCCCGAATGGACCAGCATTTCCTCCCGCCATACCCGGCGGGAGCCCGCCCCCGTCTGGACCCCCGACGATCTGGCCCGGTTCGCCTCCTTCGCGCTGGACTTCGAGGACATGCCGGTGGGATACCAGCCCAACCAATTCCGGCTCGGCACCTCCGGCGAGGGGACCTTCGCGGTCACCGACGAGGCAGCCTTCACCGGCACCAAATCCTACCGCTGCGTGGACCGCAAGGGGCTGGAGAAGACCTTCTACCCCTATATCCACATGGCGCCCAAGCGCATGGACCGGGGGCAGGTCACCTTCGCCTTCGCCGCCATGCTCCACGCCGCGACCCCGGCCCCCTTCACCGTCGAGTTCCGCGGCGCGGGCAGCACCAATCAGGTCGGCCCCTCGATGCAGTTCTCGACCGACGGCAAAATCGTCGCCAATGGCCGGGAAGTGCTGGTGGCCCCCCCCGGCACCTGGACCCAGGTCGAGATGACCTTCCGGCTCGGCGCGGACGCCCCGAAGACCTACGACCTCGTCCTCCGCCACGGCGGCGAGACCTTGCGCCTCACCCTCCCCTACAAGCACGAATCCTTCGAGAATGTGCGCTGGATCGGCTTCGTGGCCGATGCCGACCTCGATGGGATCTTCTACCTCGACGACATGAAGCTGGCCTTCGAGTAGGTCCAACGGACAGGCTCATCCCATGCCCTCGCTGAAATCCCGGTCTCAGTTCTACCTCACGCTGGCGACTCTGGACGAGGCGGGAGTGCCGCGCGTCCGCGCCCTCCAGACCGGCATGCCCCGCGCCTTCGCGGGCGCGGCCAAGCGCATCGGCCACGCCCTCCAGATCGAGGGCATCACCATGCACGAGGCCATGGGCCATCTGCCGAACCTGTTCTCGCGCTTCGAGCGCAACATGGTGGCCGTGGGCGAAGCCACCGGGCGGTTCGACACGGTCTGCCGCGCCATGGCCGACTGGTTCACCTTCGTCGGCGCGATCCGGAGCAAGGTCATCAGCGCCCTCCTGTACCCGCTCATGGTCTATCACGTGGCGGCGGTCCTGATTCCCTTCATCTCGGTGATTCTCGGCAAATGCTCGGACACGCAGGCCATGCGGCAGGGGGCGGTGATGCTCGCCTTGCCCTGGTTGCTGCTGCTGGGCTGGTGCTTCTTCGGCGGGCTGCTTATGGCCCTGCCCGGCGTCGCCGACATCCTGCTCGCCCTGCCCTTTATCGGCGGGGTGATCTACCGGCTCGACTGCGCGCGCTTCTTCCAGGCCTACTCGATGGGGCTCAACTCGGGGCTGGGCATGTTCGAGACCGTCGATCTGGGGGTCGGAGCCTGCCGGAACCCCGCCATGGCCCGCCGCTTCCGCCAGGTCGCCGCCACCATGCGCGCCGAAGGCGCCACCTTCGCCCAGGCCTTCCTGGCCCGGCCATCCGCCCGCGACCAGGGCTCCATGATCCCCGCCATGATGCAGACCGGCGAGGCCACCGGCCGCAGCGCCGAAATGGCCGAACGCATCGCCCGCGTCTCCCGCGAGGAGGCCGAAACCAGCATCGAGCGAGCCGCCCGCGTCGGCCCCACCCTCCTCTACCTCTGCCTCGCCCTCTACATCGGCTACCAGATCATCCAGTTCTACGGCCAGCTCTACGGCAACATCAACCAACTGCTGAACGAATAAGGGAGCGAGGGGGGACGGCCCTCCGCATCGGTCCAACCGATGCGGTGCTGATTGGCCTCTTCGGCGGCTTCCGATCTTCCTTTCTGGATAAAATCGCATGCACATGATATAATATGCTTGCAAACTTATCCAGGAGCCCGGATCATGCGCAACACAATCGAGGAGGCTAGACAACGCATCCGCGAACTTGGTGGTACCGTGCGCACCCGCGAGGCGCTGGCGGCAGGCATCCATCCGCGTACACTCTACCGCCTTCGGGACAGCGGGGAGATCGAGCAGCTCTCGTGGGGTGTCTATCGGCTGACCGATCTGCCGGACCTCTCCGAGCCTGATCTGGCGACAATCGCCAAACGCATCCCCGGAGGAGTCGTCTGCCTCATCTCGGCTCTCGCCATCCACGAACTCACCACGCAGATTCCGCATGCGGTTCACCTGGCACTCCCGCGCGGGACCAGATACCCGAAACTCGATCACCCGCCTCTGCGCGTCTACCTGTTCTCGAAGACCGCCTTCCTGGCCGGGGTTGAGGAACGGAAGATCGATGTGGTTACACTGCGGGTCTACAACGCGGAGAAGACGCTGGCCGACTGTTTCAAGTTTCGCCACAAGATCGGCCAGGATGTGGTTGCCGAAGCGCTGCGGACATATCGGCGGCGTCCTGACGCGAATCTCCAGCGGGTCTACGACTACGCCCGGATCTGCCGTGTGGCAAATGTCATCCGCCCCTATCTGGAGGCAGGGCTGTGAGCAAGCGCCCCGTAACCAACACGGCCGCTTCGGTCCGCCAACGTCTACTCAATCTGGCAAAGGCATCGGCTCGGCCGTTCAATGAAGTCCTTCAGCACTATGCACTGGAACGCTGGCTGTACCGACTGTCACGGTCTGAGCATGCAGAACGCTTCGTCCTGAAGGGAGCTCTCCTGCTTCGCGTGTGGGATATCCCGACTGGTCGGCCGACACGCGATATCGATCTTCTGGCCCGCACCAGCAACGACTTGGAGTCCATCCAACGCATAGTGAAGGCGGTCTGCGAGACCCCTGTCGACGATGATGGCATGGAGTTCCATGGGGAATCCGTGGCTACCGAACGGATTAGTGAGGATGCCGACTACCAAGGCGTGAGGGCGACGTTCGACGCCACACTTGGCGCTGCCCGGTGCCCGATGCAGATCGACATCGGTTTCAGCGACGTGGTCACACCCGGCCCTGTGGAGATCGATTACCCGACGATCCTTGAGCTTCCCGCACCACATCTGCGTGCCTACAACCGCGAGACTGTCATCGCCGAGAAATTCGAAGCGATGATCAAACTGGGCGAACTGAATAGCCGCATGAAGGATTTCTTCGACGTGTGGGCTCTGGCGACCAGCCAGGAATTCAGCGGACCGGAATTGGTCGAGACCGTGCGTGCAACTTTCACTCGCCGGGGCACGACAATGGATGTGTCTGCGCCATGTTTTGCGGAGGGGTTTGCTGGCCTGGATACCAAGGCCAGACAATGGCGTGCGTTTGTCCGTCGAGGCGAACTGGCGGAGGCTCCACTATCGTTTCCCGACGTCTGGCAAGCCGTAATGACCTTTCTCCGGCCAGTGGCCGAGGCAATCCAGTTCGAGCGTTCATTCGAAATGGGGTGGGTATCCGGTGGCCCATGGTGGCCCAGAGCGTGATGCGGATTCAAGAGTCGCGCAGTTTGCAGGGCGTAGGTTGACACACCTTGTATGCCTGAATGCTCCGGATAGAATAGAATGGCCGAAGCATGAGCATCGAAATCTGAGGCCCGTCTTCCGCCGGGAACTGCCCTTCCAGATCACATGCGAGGCAGGGGGGTTGCCAGAGACCTCGAAGGAGACCAACCATGCGTCGTCTTTCCTGCCTTCTCGCCTTCGCCTTGAGTCTTCATGCCGCTGAGACGTGGCAGGCAGGCGGGCTCACCTTCGCGCCGGATGCCCAGGGACGAATCGGCGTGAAGTATGGCGACACCGTGGTGGTGAACTACGACCAGCTCCAACTGGTCAACCCCGCTCCCGCCTGGAAGGTGGTCGCCGACCTTGCCCGCCCCGCCCCCGGTGTTCTCGCCTACACCCGCGAAACCCTGGACGGCGACAGGTCGGGCTGGGAACTCGCCTGGGAGTATCCGGCGGGAACCGGGGCCACCCGCTGCTACTATTTTCTGGATATCCCCGCCGCCCTCCTCGACGGCGCCGTCTGCGAATTCGAGACGGACCGGGGACCGGGACGGGGCATGTTGCCGAACGATTGCGGGGCGATGGCCGGCCTGCGCTCGATCCGGATTCACGGGCCGGAACTCCGCCTCGATTTCACCCTCGGCGGCGAGGGCGTGTCCTGGCGGCTAACCGACTGGAGCCAGAGCCAGCACCAAAGCTACCGCCTGCGCGTCGAGAACCCTGCCGAAGCGGGCGGCAAGGCCAGTGCCAACGTCACTCTGCGCGTGGCCCCGACTTCGGCGGAAGCCGCCGCCGACCTGCGCCGCCAGTGGCGCGAACAGGAACAGGCCACCCGCGAGAAAACCATGTTCGAGCAGGGCATCCGCTCCCGTCAGCCCCTCACCCTCGGCCAACCCCGTCCGGCGGCGACCGAAGTCCGCCCCGGCGAGCGCTTCGCCCTCGATGTCCCCCTGACCGCCACCTTCGACAACCCCTTCGCTTCCGACGACATCGCCCTCGATGCCGAATTCACCCGCCCCGACGGCACGGTGGACCGGATGCCGGGCTACTTCGACCTGCCCGCGCAGCGGGCGGATGACGCCACCTTCCAGGGTCTCGGGAAACCAGTCTGGCGGGTGCGCTACACGCCCCTCGCGCCGGGCACCTACCGCTACCAAGTCACCGTGCGCGACCGCTCGGGCAGCCAAACTTCGCCCCCTGCCGAGTTCGTCTGCGCCGGGGAGCCTTTCCGGGGTTTCGTCCGGGTGAGCCAGGAACGCCCCCACGCCTACGAATTTGCCGACGGCACCCCCTACCAGCCCCTCGGTTTCAACCTCTTCGCCTTCGCCCGACTCGGCTCCCCCTACCCGGAAAACCGCCTCGCCAAGCTCCTCGGCTATGTGGCCAAACTGGCCGACGCGGGCGGGAACTTCATTCGCCTGCGCATGGATTCCTGGTGGCTCGAAATCGAGAACACCCCCGATCCGGCCCTCGGCTTCCTCGGGCCGGGTTTCTACAACCAACGGGTCTGCGACGAGATCGACCGGATATTCGCGCTCTGCGAGGCGCGCGGCCTCCAGGTCATGCTCTGCCTCTACAACGCCAACGGCATGGTCAACCGCTCCATCGAGGCGGACAGCGATTCGGCCTGGCGGCGACCCTACGCCTTCTTCCTCGCCGACAATGGCGGTCCTTGCGCCGAGCGGCATGACTTCTGGACCGATCCCCAGGCCCGCCAGTGGACCCGGATGAAACTGCGCTACAGCGTGGCCCGTTGGGGCGGCTCCCCCAGCCTCTTTTCCTGGGAGTTCTGGAACGAACTGGTGCTCGAGCCACCGGTGCTCGCGGAGCAGATCGCCTGGCACGACGAGATGGCCAAATTCCTCCGCGCCGCCGACCCCTGGGACCATCCCATCACCAATTCGCTGATGAGCCATGATCTCGGCAACCAGGATGCCATGTGGCAACTGCCCGAGATGGACATCGTCCAGGTCCATTCCTACCGGGGCGACGAACTGCCCGTCTATCAGGCCCATCTGGTGCGGCAGGCCCACGGACTCTGGCCCAAGCCCTTCTATCTCGGCGAATACGGCATCATCCACGAGGACCGCTCGCAGGGGAAATATCCCTACGATCCGGACGGGGTCCATCTCCACAACGGCCTCTGGGCCCCGGCCCTGGCCGGGGGCGCGCCGGGGGCCTTCTGGTTCGTCGATGGCTACCTGGACGACAACAACCTCTATGGCCGCTACACCGCTTTCGCGCAGTGGACGGCGGATATCCCCTGGAACCGCGCCGCCCTGCGGGAGGTCGCCGTGGCCGGTTTCCGCCACGCCGCCACGCCGCCTCTGGCGGACGGGACGGTGGCGGGCCTGCCGGGCGACCGCTTCGCCAAGGCCCCGGTCGAGCGCTTCGTCGTGGACCCCGCCAGCGGCACGGTCAGCGACCCCCAGTGGTTCCAGTCCATGCTCCACATGGGCGAGACCCGCAAGACCTGTCCCGTGCTGGTGCTGGACTGCGCCGAGGCGGCGGTGCTGGAAATCCGGGTGAGCGTGTCGGTGGGCGACGAATCGAACCGTTTGCTGGTGCAAGTGGACGGCGGCGAACCGCTGGTCCGCGCCTTCCCCGCCGGCGAGGGCAAGGGCACTGTCTCCACCTACATCGAGGCCTTCGGCAACTGGCGGACCAGCTACGGGGAGACGGTGGAAATCCCGCTTGAACCCGGTCGCCGCGAAGTCCGGCTCGAAGGCGTGGGCAAGGACCGGCTCGAGATCACGCTCAGTCTCCGCAACTACTTCCGCGTCCCGCCCGTGGTCGTCCTCGGCCAGCGCACGGACGAAGCCGCCTGGGTCTGGGTGCGGCACCGCCTCAGCACCGCCTACAATCTCCGCCAGGGCAAAACCTGGCCGCCCGCCGCCGGTACCAC